>JAXSPD010000054.1:0-11007 GCA_037926845.1 Candidatus Pampinifervens yunnanense
AAGATGGGAAGAATACCGGCAAGAAAGAGAAAGAGAAAGGCAGGAATCTGAAAGAAGGTGGCAAGAACAACAAAGAAGATGGGAAGAGCAACAAAAGAAGTGGGAAGAGGAGCAAAAAAGATGGGAAGAATACCGGCAAGAAAGAGAAAGAGAAAGGCAGGAATCCGAAAGAAGGTGGCAAGAACAACAAAGAAGATGGGAAGAGCAACAAAAGAAGTGGGAAGAAGAGCAAAGAAGATGGGAAGAGCAGCAAAAGAAGTGGGAAGAGGAACAAAGAAGATGGGAAGAATACCGGCAAGAAAGAGAAAGAATCTGGGCTGAGTTGGAAAGGCAAAGAGAGGAATCCGAAAGAAGGTGGCAAGAATATATGGCTGAGCTCAAAAGGCTTCACAGAAAATACGACTCCACCATTGGAGCTTTGGGTGCAAGGTGGGGGCTTTACTCTGAAGAATCCTTTAGGAATGCCCTCAAAGGTATATTGGAAGAGAGCTTTCCAGTTAGAGTGGAAAGATATCTCAATTATGACAGGGAGGGTATTGTTTTTGGCAGACCAGACCAAGTGGAGCTGGACCTTATCATTAGAGACGGGGAGATAATTGTTGCAGAGATAAAGTCCTCTGTTAGCAAGGGTGATGTGTATGTGTTTTTGAAAAAGTTGGAGTTCTACAAAAAGCACGAGGGTGTGGATGTAAAGAGGGCAATTATCATATCACCCATGGTGGACCCAAAGGCTAAAAAGTTTGCACAAGAGAGCGGGATAGAAGTTTATAGCTATGCGGACGATGTGGAAGGGCTGGATAATTTAGAAAACACTACTCAGTAAGCCCTTGAAAAACCTCCTCCACCTCCAGCTCAAAGCCTTCCAAGACTTTGGACTTTACTTTTCCCTTTTCCGTGGCGTATGAAAAAAGCTCATAGCCATCATCCTTTAGCTCATATACCATAATTGTTTTCTCCAGAGGAAACACAAGCCAATACTCTTTTACTTTGTGCCTTTCATAGAGCTTCATCTTGTCTGTTAGGTCTCTCTTGAAGGTTGAGGGTGAGACCACCTCCACCACAAGGTCAGGGGAACCGTGTATTTTCTTTCCTACTTTGCTTTCGTTTTCCAAATATACCACATCTGGCTGAAGCACAAGACTTTTAGAAAGCACCACATCCACAGGGGCAACAAAGACCTTGCCCTTACCGGCTTGCCTAATGTAGGACTTCAAAAGGTAAAAAATATTTCCTACCACATCCTGATGGTAAGTATCTGGTGCAGGCATCTCGTATACCTCCCCGTCAACAAGCTCAAGCCGACTCTCCTCTGGGTATAGCTTGAAAAACTCCTCTGTGGTGAGCCTTGTTTTAACCTCCATCACAAGCCTCCAAAAATGTCCTCCGCCTCAATTTCAAAACCTTCCAAGACCTTAGACTTTACCTTACCCTTCTCTGTAGCAGAAGAGAAAAGCTCATAACCCTTTTCTGTAAGCTCATAGACTAATATGGTTTTCTCCAAGGGAAACACGAGCCAGTATTCTTTAACCCCATACTTCTCATATAGCTTCATCTTGTCTGTTAGGTCTCTCTTGAAGGTTGAGGGTGAGACCACTTCCACCACAAGGTCTGGGGGACCGTATATCTTGTCCTTGACCTTTGAAAGGTCAGCTATGTATACAATATCAGGCTGTAGCACACTCTCCTCCGACAGCACCACATCCACGGGAGCAACCAACACCAGCCCAAGAGACTTTCTCTCCACATGCGACCTCATGGGCATCAGGGTTCTGATAAGAACATCTTGATGCTTTGGTGTAGGTGCTGGCATTTCAAAGACCTCCCCGTCAATTAGTTCAAGCCGGCTCTCCTCTGGGTATAGCCTGAAAAACTCCTCTGCGGTAAGCCTTGTTTTAACTTCCATATAAGCCTCCAAAAACCTCCTCCACCTCCAGCTCAAAGCCTTCCAAGACTTTGGACTTTACTTTTCCCTTTTCCGTGGCGTATGAAAAAAGCTCATAGCCATCATCCTTTAGCTCATATACCATGATAGTTTTCTCCAGAGGAAACACAAGCCAGTATTCTTTAACACCGTGCTTTTCGTAGAGCTTCATCTTGTCTGTTAGGTCTCTTTTTAGGCTTGAGGGAGAGACTATTTCTACCACAAGGTCAGGCTTTGAGAAAATCCTGTCCAATCTTTCGGGCTTTTGTGGCAAAAGAACTATGTCTGGTTGCAAAACAGTATCTTCTGAAAGCACCAAATCCACAGGCGAGGGCACCACTTTATCCTCCGTGTTAGGGTGTGCGAAGAACTTTCTCAAAAGCCTTGAAAGGATTATCTGATGTAAAAGGGTTGGTGCGGGCATTTCAAAGACCTCCCCGTCAATTAGTTCAACCCTGCTTTCTTCTGGATAGAGCATAAAAAACTCCTCTGCCCTCAGGTGGGTTTTTGTGCGCATGAGTATAAATATAGCTCAGGACTGAGAGAAATACTTCACGAAAACTTCACACTGGTAATACAGATATGGTTTAAGCTATTAAACCATGGGAGGTAAAATAGGCTTTACCTTAACTGAAGTTTTGGTGACTATAGGTATTGTGGCAATCCTTGCTGGTATAGGCTTTATAGCACTATATAAGTATAGGCATATCTACACCTTTCAACAGTATTCTGAAACCTTAGAAATGAGTGTAAGACAGGCGAAAATCCTTGCTATGGAGAGGTCAATAAACGTTGGGATATGCGTAAGTCCTGATAGGATTGAAATAAAGAATCTTGGAACTCAAAGAGGTGTAGGTTTATGCTCTGGGGACACTATTAATACTATTGCTATAGATGAGGTTGATAAGGATTATATAAGTTTCACTGGATCTGGTTTTTCCTTTGACCCGAGAGGTTTTGCCATATTTTCGGGTAATGTCTGCGTTCAAAATACAAAGGGTAACAACTTTCTACTTATATGTGTGAGTAGGTTTGGTGGTATAAGAACTCAAAAGGGGATAGGACCATGCCCTCAAAATTGCACATGAAAAGGGGATTCACTTTGGTGGAGGCTATTGTAGCTTTGGGAGTTTTGGTAGCCATTATAGCTCTCATAATGCCTGGTATAACTCGCTTTCTAACTATGACAAGGGCAGACTTTTTAAATATGTGTCTTTGGGAGTCTGCTATGTCGGAATTTAACAGGGTAAAGGCTAATCCCAATGCGGTAGGCAGAACAAATACCTACACATGTGGTGCTATAGTTGTGAATACGCGCTCTTTTTTGGAAAGAGGGAACATACCTCGAACACCACCTCAGTCAGGGTCTGGAAACAGGGCATGTGCCATAGTAAGGGTAGAGGCTACAGCTCAAGGAAGGAATGCGGTGATGAGGGGTCCAGTATGCAGGTTCTTCTAAGGAGAAAGCCATGAGGAAAGGCTTTACCATAGCGGAGTTGCTTGTAGCTGCTTTTATATCCATCATGATATTAGGCTCTATACTTGGTATATACATAATATCAAATAGAGCTTTTGGAGTAAATAGGGAGCTGTCCTTGCTGAAAGAGAGCACAAAGGAAGGGATATACGCTCTTGAATGGTTTTTCCAAAGGTGGGGAGTAGGCGTGCCTTGTATAAACCCTCAAAATCCAAATGCCTGTGCACAGGTGCAGATAGGCATAAATCCAAACCTTTATCCTCCACCGAGTGCCTTGTATGTTGTTAGGACACCAGGGATGCCTTGTGATGAAATAGTGTTTTATGGAAGTTTGGGAGGGATGGGTTTTGTAGACGCTGTAAGAGGTATCGATAGGGTGTCGGTTATGAGTTGTAGACTTTCACAAGCTCCCATGCAGAATTGCTACCATATATGGAGGGGTGCAAGGGTATTTACAGACGCAAACAACAATAACTTACCACTTATCTTTAGAATAAGCGGTTTGAGTGCGGATAATCTTGACTGTATTAACGTCAATGATAGGAATAACGCACTTATGGACTTAGTGGCAATAGCCACAAACGGTCAAATAGAAACCTTTATAGGAAATAGAAGGGTTTTAACAGATAGACTAAACCTTGAGCCAGGAGACCTTTTAATTAGGGTCCCACATAGAATAAGGTTCTTTTGTCAAAACAACCCTGCGGATAATAACCAGCTCTGGCTCTACGTTCAAACTACAGACTTGGCAGAACAGTGTAATCAGAATGAACCACCTATGCCCCTTGTTAGGGTGAATAGATTCAATACGCAAATAACAGATAATGGAATCCTTGCGACTATAGATGTTGTGGAAGAAGGCAGGGTTCTTACAGTGCAGAGATTTTTCGGGAGGTAAAGCATGAGAAACAAAGGTTTTGCCCTAATTACTGTAATATCCTTGATGGCTATAGTGTCTCTCGTAGTCACTGCAGGTATAGTTACTACGCATATATCTCAACTTACAACCCTTTCCACCGTTAGGTTTCAATTGGCACAAGAGGCAGCGGATGCCTGTTTGAGAAGAGCCTTAGATGAAGTAAACGCCACGGGAATATGTGGAAATAGAACACTAAACAATCAAAACTTAGGCATAAACCTAAACCCAGGAGTTCAATGCAGTGCTCAGCTAATACAGAGTGGAAGAATATGCTTTATCAGAGCGGTTGGGCAAAACTCTAACGCCAGGGTTTATAGAACCGCCATCCTACAAGCCTTCTATGGAATGGGGCTTTACACCGTAAGGGGAGGTGTTAATGCTACGTATTCCGGTGGTCTTCTAACAGGGTGCTACTATGAACCAAACAATAACTGTTTTGTCCCTGCCTTTATAGCTTCCTCTGGAACAGTAAGTTTAGGAGGGGCTAATCCTCAAAACTGCCCAGCTAACAATACAAACCCAACCAGTGGTGTTTGGGGGCTTCCACCCATATTCACAAACGCAGGCTTTACAGACCTCACTCCTCTCTTTTTCAATGTTAACTGCTTTGCTTCAAACTTTTATAGAGAGGGTGAAAGATGCAATTACGGACTTACAGACGCCATAGTTGATACCTACGCACTAACATACAGAGATGGGCTTCCAGATTTCACCTTCAGTCCCTATGGCGAGCCTGTTATAAACCCAACTCTTCTAAGCGACCTTAATAACATTGCCAACGTGCAAAACCAAGGACCTCCAAACTGTAGAGTAAGACTTAGCAGTGGCATCAGAATAAACCTTGCAGATATAACCACATCGCTTAACACACTTCTTGGAGGCTTGTTAGGACAATGTCAAAGGCTTGAAATATACACCAACAACAATCTTACCCTTACTGGGGGACCTTCCCCAATTCCTGTATTTGTATACTCAGGGGCAAATATAACTCTTTCTGTCGTAAATGGAGGCACAAGGGGAACCACTAACTTTGGAGAAAACCTATACAATCTTAACATATACACCTTAGGAACTACAACTATAACCGCAAACTCTACAAACTTTAGACTTTTGACAACCAACGCAGTAAACGTTAACAGTGGACTAACTGTGAGCAACGCTACCATAATACAGGCTCTACGAGATGCTACTCAAAATAACAACCCAGCCTCGCCACAGAATCTCATAGTAGGCGGTGGCACTGGCACACTAACGCTCACAGACTCAAAGCTAATAACGAGACAGATTACGTTTGGAACTCTTAACGTATGGAGAGACCTTGTTTATGTGTATGCAAACGCATGCCCTAACTGCGGAAGAGACAGCAACACCGCATCCATAAATGCATGTCAAAACGATAACAGGAGATGTGGCTGGTTTTCTTCCCAAGGTAGTGCCTACTTTGGCACAGATGCCAACGGAAATATACAAGATGCAAGTGGCAGACCACTTGTATCCCTGCTTATTAATAATAATTCGGTGGTAAGGGCTAATAACAATTTCTTTGGCGGTATATACTTTGGGCAAGATGTTAACTACATACAGGGCGTTGGTGCGGTGGTGCGAGGTTTTCTCGTAAGAAACTTTCCAAGTAACCTAAGCTTGAATATTGGCTTTAACCAAAATACAGACTTTCGCTTTAGGCTTGATGCCATAAATAACCTGAGATATGACCCAAACAGGCAAGGTTTCCCAGGCTTTTGGTTTGTAAGACGAGTAGACTGTGTAAGAGAGCTACCCACACCGGGGTATATGTCTATAATAACCAGGATGACCTCTTGGTAATATTAGAGTTCACTCACATTCAAACCTGCCATTTCCAGAGTTGAATACACAAACAAGGTTCATATCGCTGGCTTCCGCCTTAAGCGATAGGTTAGGGTAATCGGAGACCAATTGAATACTTCTCGTTTCTGAACCTTTTGGACACTGGCTCACCAATTGAGCGGTATCTATGCTATCAGAGGATTGCCTTGCCCCCTCCAAGTGAGAAAGGCATGTCCTAAGGTCATGCATAAGAGCTGTTTTTACCGCATGCACCCTATAGGCACGGTAAGAAGGGATAGCAATAGTAGCGAGGACTGCGATTATAGCCAAAACCACTAAAAGCTCAACAAGAGTATAACCCCTTCCCCTCATGAGTAAAAATAAAAAGGGGGGCAAACGCCCCCATGCTTATGCTGTTATTATATGCCTGTGCATGTAACTGTTTGACCTTGACCACCAGTAGAAGTAGCTGTACAAGATATACCGCTGGCTATATTTTGCCCTTGGCATGTGCAACTTGTGGTTTGGTTTTGGTCGTTATGTGTCCAGTTGCATGACGCGGTGTTTGCGGAGATTTGGTTGTATGTACCATTCCCTGGTGGGGTTTGCCCTGCCATTATAGCTTGGGTTACTTGAGCTACTGCATCTGTTAGGCAGTTTCTGGCATCGGATTGGACTGCTGCTGCTGCTGCGTTCCTTCTGTATTTGTTGAACTGGGGTATGGCTATGGCTGCAAGGATGGCTATGATGGCGACCACTACAAGGAGCTCAATTAGGGTGAAACCCTTGTTGGTCCTCATGGACCTTGCGGTTGCTTCGTAGAGTGCTCTCATGTCTACCCTCCTTTAAAGTATTTCCTCCCTTGCCCGGGCTCGAGAGGATGATATTAGTTTATCTCTTTTGTAGGAGATGTCAATATATTTCACGAAAATTTCACGAAAGGAATGAGCTATGTCTTGTCCTCTTTTTGAGGCATTTCCAAGACTTTGTATAGGAGTAGGCGTATTTCACGAATTTCCTCCCTTAGCTCTGTAAACCTCCTATCTGTGTCGTGCCTTAGCTCATCAAACTTCTTGTCTATATCCTGCCTTAGTTCGTCAATGCGTTTATTGGTGTCGTCAATGCGTTTGTTTGTGTCCTCTATGCGTTCATTGAGCAGGCTAACTGCTATGCCTACCACCACAGTAATGGCAGAGATGATGGTAACCACCTCTGTTATGTTCATCCTTTGTCCTTCTTATGAGGGACTTCTAAAACTTTGTAGAGAAGTGTTCTTATTTCGCGTATCTCCTCTTTTAGCTCCTGCCTAAGCTCGTCAAACCTCTTGTCCATATCCTGCTTTAGCTCATCAATACGCTTGTTGGTATCATCAATCCGTTTGTTAAGCAGACTAACCGCTATACCTACCACCACAGTAATGGCTGAGATGATGGTGACCACCTCTGTTATGTTCATAACAGCCTCCACCTATAAATATAGGTTCTACTGGGTTATGATTGTGGGCTGTATAAAGATAAGAAGCTCTGTGTCCTCTTTTTCTAATTTCTGCTCCATAAAGAGCCACCTAAAGAAGGGAACCCTCATAAGACCGGGAATGCCACTTTCCGTGTTTCTATCGATGGATTTCACAAGACCACCAAGCACCACGAGGTCTCCATCCCTCACTATAACCTTTGTATCTGCCCTTTGGCTTTGAACAGTGGGTATGTCAAAGGTAGAGCCTGTTTCTGTTACGAATTTTTCAAGGTTTATTATGTCTGACTTAGTTATGGTTATGTCCAGCATCATATTGCCTTCTGGCAATAAGACTGGGGTCACAGTAAGATTTATAGGTATTAGCTTGTATTCTATGCTTAAGGTGGTTGTTCCACCGGGCACTACTGTCACTTTCCTTATGGGATACTCAAGCACGCTCTGTATGGTGGCTGGCTCACCGTTGAGAGTAAGGACCACAGGCTTTGAGAGAGTCTTCGCCTTCTGAACCTGTTCATAGGCAGAAAGCCTTAGGTTGAGAGCGTTTAGTATACCCCTCTGGAAGGTAAAGGCAAGTATCCCACCGGGAGTAGAAGAAAGCCCAGGGCTAAGAGATGGTGTGGCTCCTATACCTAAATTTGAACCAACACCACCACTCCAAAATTGGGGCACTCTTGCCTGAGAAAGCAGGGCATTCCAGTTTATGCCCAGCTCTCTTACAGCGCTTGAGGAAAGCTCCACCACCCTTGCCTCTATCTTTATTTGAATAGGCTGTTCTGATACTATGTCTTTGTATCTATGCATTATTCCATAGACCACATCCGCATAGTCCCTTACTATAACTGCATTCTGGAATACAACCCTTGCGGATTTTTCTTTCCTAAAATCTGGTCCAAGGACGCCTTCCCTTGCAGTAGGAAAACCAGTCATACTTACGCTATCTCCCCTCTGTCCTGCGGGTGCTTGAATTACTCTTTGAAGCTCCTGTTGTCTTTGCTGAATCTGTTGAAGCTGTTGCTGAAGCAGTGCTCTCTCTTCGGGTGATGCTTCCCTTAACCTTTCTGCAATTGTCTGAGCTCTTTGCTGGAGTTCCCTTAGCTCTCTCTCTTCCGCCACTGTAGTGGTTATCCCCGTGCCAAGCACATAGACCTCACCCACCTCGGATAGCATTGGTTGGATTAGCCTTCTAAATTCCTCTGCGGGTATGTATTTTACATATAGAGCCTTTGTAAGTATGGGTTTTTCCAGCCTTGTATCCATAGTGTATCTTTCAATGGCTTTTTGAACCCTTTCAAGGTCCTTCTTACGGGCAGAAACTATGAGTGCGTTGAATTCTGGGGACTCGGTTATAGTCATATCCTTTATGTCTAGATCCCTCAGAGCCTTTGCTATATCCTTATAAGAAATCTCCCTTTTTATGTAAAAGACCTTCGTTTCATATTCATCTTCCATGGTTTTCTGGAGACTTACCCTCTCAACATCCTTTTGTAGTTTTCTTAGTTGCTCTATCTTAGATATTTCATCTCTTACAAAAACCTTTTTTAGAGTTCTGTCTACCACTATCTCCGCAGAAGGGCTCACTCTCTTTTTGAGGATATCTATAAGCTCGTTAGTTTGTGTTTCTGTATAGCTTGCTATATCAAAGGTTATATCTCCCGCTTTTGTTATCCTGAAAACCCTTGTATCCACAGGCACCGCTATAAGCCCGTGGGTCTTGAGGACTATGTTCATAGCCTCTCCAATTGGCACTGGTCTGTATATGGCAACGCTCACAGTTTTCTGAAGTTCCTGAGATACTGCTGGGTCAAATATTATATTCATACCAGAAACCTCAGAAAGGGCTCTTAGGACAGTTTCCAACTTTACATTCTCAAATCTCATCTCCCTTATGGTCTGGGAGTAAGAAAAGCCTACGAGTAGAAGAATAATCAAATAGCTGAGTATTCTTCTCATTTTTTACCTCCTTCCCTTTGTTCTTCGGTCTTTTTCATAAACTGAGCAGGGTTTTTATCCACCTTTACAGTTCTAACAGAGCCATCCTTGCCTTCTATAACCACATAGTTTTCTACCCTTCCTCCCCTCTCCACCACTATATAACCCACAGCACCCTCCAGGCTCTGAAAGGGTTGCTGAGCCATTACCAAGGCAACTGTAGATAAAAGTATACATAAGAATTTTCTCATAGCTTCTTTTCCTCCTTTATGAGTAAGTATAGGCTTATGTCTGCTTTGACCCTGTTGCCCTCTGTATTAATAGATAGAGTAGAGGGGTAGGATATTACACCCTCTTGCTTTAGGCCCTCAAGAAAGGACCTGACTGATCTATAATCTCCAATCAAGGAGAGTCTTAACTCACTCCTTAAAAGGGCTACGCTTTCTGGCTTTTGCTCGGGCTTCTTTGCAGGCTGTTGTTGGGCTGGTTGTTGTTGGGCTTGCTGCCCTTCCTTTGGTTTTTGAACTTCCTTCACCAGTTTTTTTGACCCATCTTGAACAAGATAGTATTCAACCTTTTCCGGGTTGGAAACCTGCATTCCAAGTATGAGCACACCACTTCTTTTGGCGATATTTCCTATACTTCTTAGCACAAGTCCCATATCCTTCTCCGTTGGTATTTCGCCCACAAGACTGGTCAGTTCCGCATAACTTTTTGAATATTGAGACCTCAACTCCTCTTCCTGCCTCCTTAGATTTTCCATTATCTTTGGATCCATACTGGCCCTTGTTCTGTTTATGTCTGCCCTTGCATTCTTAACATCTGTTTCAAGCTTGCTTTTTTCATCAAGGACAGGCGTAATCATCATAAACCAAATATACAAAACAAGAACCAGGGGTATAAGTATGAGAATAGCATATCTCTGCCATGGTGGCAGTTCCCTAAACTGGGCTATAAGCTTCTCCATTTTCTACCTCCCCTCTTGGAGTGGTCTTTCTGCGCTTAGTTTTATACTGTAATATTCAAAACCATAGGGATTGACCTTTCTATCTAACTGCGTAAACATAACCCTTTGAGAACCACTGCCAAGGGTTTTTCCGTAATTACTGAGGCTATTGTAGTCAAAGGAGTTGACTTCAAGCTCTGTTGTAAGTGTTTGATTGTCTATGTTGATACTTTGTTTATAAGAACTTACCCAGGATGTTCTGGGCACATAGGTGGTGTAGAAGAGAAAACCAGAGTTGAAGGGTTCGTAGTATGCCTTCAATCCAAGTATTATATCCTTACTTCTCTCAATATCTTGAATCTCTTTCTTTATCTTGGCAATCCTTTCGTCTATAGCTTTTCTTTCTTCAAGAAACTTTTTTGCCTGGGCTTGTAGCCTTGTTTTTTCTGCGTTGAGCCTATCAAGCTCAGCCTTTAGAGCCTCCTTTTCTTTGTTTACCTTCCAGTAGTATCCCAAGGCGCCCAGCACAGCAA
>JAXSPD010000055.1:0-10967 GCA_037926845.1 Candidatus Pampinifervens yunnanense
GAAGGCATACGCCCTTTTTTGTGAACTACAGGCCACAGTTTTACTTTAGGACGGCGGACGTGACAGGGACAGTAGTGAAGTTGCCAGAGGGGCAGGAGATGGTGATGCCTGGGGACAATGTGGAGATAGAGGTGGAGCTAGTAAAGCCAGTGGCTATGGAGGAGCAGCTTAGGTTTGCCATCAGAGAGGGTGGAAGGACTGTGGGTGCTGGTGTGGTCACTAAAATCATTGAGTGAGGAAGAGCTATGGAGCAGGAACTTATACGAATAAAGCTAAGGTCTTACGACCACAGGCTTCTTGACCAGTATGTAAAGCAGATAATAGACACGGTCAAGAGAACCGGTGGCGTGGTCAAGGGTCCCATACCTCTTCCGGTGAGGAGAAGAAGGTGGGTGGTCCTTAGGTCTCCACATAAGTTTGACCAGTCAAGGGAGCATTTTGAGATGAGAGAGCATAGAAGGATACTGGATATTACCCGTGCCACCTCTCAAACCATAGAATCCCTCAGAGACCTAACCCTCCCGGCGGGGGTTGATGTGGAGTTAATCATAGGGAGATAGCCATGGCGATAGGTCTTATTGGTAAGAAGGTAGGAATGACAAGGGTCTTTTTAAAAGATGGCACTGCGGTGCCCGCAACCATAATAGAAATAAAGCCCAACTACATCACCGCCATAAAGACCACAGAAAAGGACGGCTACACAGCCCTACAGGTAGGTGCCTTTGAAGACAAGGAAAAGCATCTAACCAAGCCTCAGCTGGGACATCTCAAAAGGGTTGGCAAGGTGCTCAGAAGGCTAAAAGAGTTCAGGGTTGACTCCCTGGAGGGCTACCAAGTGGGACAGGAACTAAGAGTGGACCAGGTCTTCCAGCCTGGAGAGCTTGTGGATGTGGTAGGCAGGAGCAAGGGAAGAGGCTTTGCGGGCACCATGAAAAGGTGGGATTTTGGTGGCTTTCCCAAGTCCCACGGACATAGATACCACCGTGCAGTTGGTTCCATAGGAAACAGGTCAGACCCAGGTAGGGTTTGGAAGAGCAAAAGGATGGCAGGCCACTGGGGCAACGAACCCATAAGGGTTCAATCTCTCCTTGTGCTTGATGTTATCCCAGAGCATAATGTTCTGCTTGTCAAAGGATCTTTGCCAGGACCCAACGGTGGCATAGTTTATGTGGAAAAGACCAAGATAGCGAGCAGAAGGTCCCAGAGGCTAAAGCTTAACAGAATAAAGGGCATGGTTGAAATGCTTGTCAGAGGTGAGGTTTCATGAAGGTGCTTGAGCTTGAGCTAAAGCCTGAGGTCTTTAATGTAGAGGTCAAAAGGCATGTGCTGTGGGAAGTGGTAAAGTGGCAACTTGCCAACAGAAGGCAGGGAAGCCACAGCACCAAAACAAGGGGCGAAGTATCTTACAGCGGTAGAAAGCTCCTGCCTCAGAAGGGCACGGGTAATGCAAGGCACGGAGACAGAGGGGCAAACATCTTCGTAGGCGGTGGCGTAGCCCATGGACCGAAGCCCAGGGATTACTACTACGCCCTTCCCAAAAAGGTAAGAAGGCTGGGGCTAAAGATGGCTCTTAGCCTAAAGGCAAAGGAGAATAACTTGCTTGTGGTTGATAGCTTAGACCTTGGGGACACGCCAAAGACCAAAAGGGCTGTAGAAGTGCTGAAAAACTTGGGTATAGACCAGAAGAAGGTGCTTGTGGTGCTTCCTCAAAAGGAAGAGGTGGCCTACAAGTCCTTTAGAAACCTGCCCCATGTGAGGGTTCTGCCCGTTGAGGGTCTCAATGTTTACGATATGCTCTGGGCGGACAAGGTTCTTATGACCTCCGACGCCCTTGAGAAGATATACGAGAGGTTGGCACCATGAAAAGGCCAGAAGAGGTAATTATAAGACCCATAATAACCGAGAAGAGCAACAGGCTAATGGAGGACCACAAGAAGTATACCTTTGAGGTGGCAATGGACGCCACCAAGCATGAGATAAAGCATGCGGTGGAAAAGCTCTTTGGAGTAAAAGTCCTCAAGGTAAACACCCTAATAGTAAAACCCAGAAAGAAAAGGGTAATAGGGAAGTTTAGGAGGTATGGCTACACAAGGGCCTACAAAAAGGCCATAGTTACCATACCACCCGATAAGGAAATAGACCTCACAGGAGTGTAAAGATGGGTGTAAGGAAGCTAAAGCCGGTCACCAACGGTCAGAGGCATGCGGTTCTTTATGACTTTTCTGAGATTACCAAGTCTGAGCCCGAAAAGTCTTTGCTTGTGCATTGGCACAGAGCAAAGGGAAGGTCTCGCCAGCAGGGCAAGATAACCTCAAGGGGCAGAGGTGGTGGCAACAAGAGGAGATACAGGCTCATTGACTTCAAAAGGGACAAAAGCCTTGTGCCTGCGAAGGTGGTTGCCATAGAATACGACCCCAACAGGTCTGCACGCATAGCCTTGCTTCACTATGCGGACGGTGAAAAAAGGTATATCCTCTGGCCCGAGGGTCTGAAGGTGGGAGACACGGTGATCTCTATCTCCTACAAGGATGCAGAAGCTGGCAAGGAGCTTCCAGAGATAAAAGTGGGCAACGCTTTGCCCCTTAAATACATACCCGTTGGAACTTTGGTTCATAATGTGGAGCTTCATCCTGGAAAGGGTGGGCAGATTGCCAGGTCTGCAGGCATGTCCGCTCAGATATTGGGTAAAGTGGGAGATTATGTCCAGCTTAGAATGCCCTCTGGAGAGATAAGGCTTGTCCACCAAAGGTGTATGGCAACGGTGGGTGTTGTGGGTCTTGCGGAGCACGAGCTTGTGAAGTATGGAAAGGCAGGCAGGTATAGGTGGCTTGGTTGGAGGCCCAAGGTAAGGGGAACCGCCATGAACCCCGTTGACCACCCACACGGTGGTGGTGAAGGAAAGACCAAGGGCAAACACCCAGAGTCTCCATGGGGTTGGAAGACAAAGGGCTACAAGACCAGAAGAGGCAAAAAGTATTCTGACAACTTCATACTAGTGTCAAGAAAGGGTAAGCCTCTCAAAGGAGGTGTCAAGTAATGGGCTTTAAGGGAGCATGGAACAAGAGAAATAGGCTCATTGAGGACCTTGATGGCTTTCTCAAGCTCTACAAGAAAACCCAAAGGATATACAAAAGGGTCAGAGCGGTTCAGCACACAGCAGAGCTGTATCAAAAGGCCCTTGAGAAGTATCAGCAGGTATGGGGCGAATACAGAAAGATAGTCAACAAAAAGGCTTGGGTGGACCCAAAGCTCTGGGCAAGGATAAAGAAGATGAACCAAACGGGCGACCGGAAGGTTATAAAGACCTACAGCAGGGACACCACCATAATACCCGAATTTGTAGGGCATACTATAGCGGTGCACAACGGCAAAACCTTTGTTCCGGTTTACATAACCTCTGAGATGGTGGGGCACAAGCTGGGCGAGTTTGCACCCACCAGGACCTTTAAGGGACATCCAGAAAAGTCAGCAAAAGCCACAAAGAAGAAGTGAGGTGTAAAGATGGAAGCAAGGGCAGTTTTGAGGTATGCGAAGGTCTCGCCTACAAAGGCAAGACAGGTGCTAAGGATAATTCAAGGCATGAAGGCAGGGGATGCCCTATACCAGCTCAGGTTTATTCCTAAAAAGTCCGCCAGAATAGTAGAAGGGGTCCTAAGGAGTGCCCTTGCCAACGCAGAACAAAAGGGCATGGACCTTGAAAGGCTCTACATTCAAAAGGCGGTGGCGGACGAGGGTCCCATGTATAAAAAGTGGCTTCCAAGAGCCCACGGAAGAGCTACCATGCTCAGGAAGAGAACCTCTCACATAACCCTTGTGCTTAAGGAAAAGGAGGAAGACTGATGGGTCAGAAGACGCATCCCATAGGCTTTAGGGTTGGAGTTATTAGAGACTGGAATTCCAAATGGTTTGCCGGCAAAAGGGACTACACCCAGCTCCTCCACGAGGACATAAGGATAAAGGATTACATAAAGAAAAGGTATGCGTCTGCAGGAATATCAAAAGTGGTGGTAGAGAGGATGGCTGACAAGGTCAAGGTGAGAGTGCTTGCCTCAAGACCTGGCATAATCATAGGAAGGAAGGGTGCTGAAGTTGAACAGCTCAAAAAGGACATAGAATACATAACACAGGGCAAGGATGTGGTCATAACCGTGGATGAGGTAAGAGTGCCGGAGCTGGATGCCCAACTGGTGGCAGAGGAGATAGCCCTTCAGATAGAGAGAAGGGTATCCCACCGCAGGGCTATGAAAAGAGCCATTGACAATGCCTTTAAGGCCGGCGCCAAGGGTGTGAAGGTGCAGGTAAAGGGCAGGATTGGCGGTGCGGAGCTGGCAAGGGCGGAGTGGTTTCTTGTGGGCAGGATGCCCCTCCAGACCCTCAGGGCGGATATAGACTATGGCTATGCGGTAGCTCAAACCAAGTATGGCGTGCTTGGCATAAAGGTGTGGATATACAAGGGTGATGTGCTAAAGGGCGGAAAGGAGGAGATAGTCAAGAAGATAGAGGAAGACCTCAAAAAGGCTGAGAAGGAGGTATAAACATGTCTTTTCTTGCTCCAAAGAAGACAAAGTTTAGGAAAACTCAGAGAGGCACCTTAAAGGGAAAGGCAAACAGGGGCAACAAGGTATCCTTTGGTGAATATGGCATACAGGCTCTGGAGTCTTGCTGGCTAACCCAGAGGCAAATAGAGGCTGGCAGGATAGCCCTTGTGAGGGCCCTTAGAAAGGGTGCCAAGGTATGGATACAGGTTTTCCCCGACAAACCCTACACCAAAAAGCCTAACGAGGTGCGTATGGGTGGTGGAAAGGGCGACCCAGAGGGCTTTGTGGCTGTGGTTAGACCTGGAAAGATACTTTACGAGTTTTCTGGCGTCCCAGAAGAGGTAGCAGAAGAAGCCCACAGGCTTGTGGACGCAAAACTGCCCATAAAGACAAGGCTTGTAAAGGCTGGAGGTGCAAAGTGATGAAGGCAAAGGATCTCAAAAAGCTGAGCCTTCAGGACCTTATGAAAAAAGAGGAAGATCTAAGGAAAGAACTCCTCAGACTTAGGTTTAAGAAGAAGATAGAGGGGCTACCAAACCCCATGCAGATAAGAAACACAAGAAGGGACCTGGCAAGGGTCCTCACCCTCATAAGAGAAAAACAGTTAAGAGGTGAAGGATGATGGAAAGACCCTGGCATCTGAAAAGGAAGGAGCTGGTGGGTTATGTGGTAAGCGATAAGATGGATAAAACGGTTGTGGTAAAGGTGGACAGAAGGGAAGCCCACCCCCTATACAAAAAGCACATAATAAAGAGCAAGAAGTATCACGCCCACGACCCCAACAACGAGTGCAGGGTTGGAGACCTGGTGGTCATCAGAGAAACAAGACCTCTCTCAAAGACCAAGAGGTGGGTGGTGGTAAAGATACTGCAGAGGGCAAAATCTCCCGAGGAGGCACTAAGGGAGTAAAAGTTAAAATATCTTTATGCTCCCTCTTCTTCTTTTTCTTTTGTCCTTCTCTCTATCCTTTTCACTGGAAGTCCTCTCTCAAAGCCTTGAGAGGTTGCCCGATGGGACCTTTAGAGCTACTGGTGATGTAGAAGCCTATTACAGAGAATATTACATAAAAGCGGATTTTATGACCTATGACCCAGAAAAAAGGTTGGTCTATGCCAAAGGTAATGTTTACATAAAGTCTGTGGATGGTAGGCTTGAGGTAAGGGGGACAGAGGCCTTTCTTGACCTTGAGCAGGATGTGGGATACTTCCTAGATGCGGAAGGTAGGTTTGAAAAGTTCAATTTTACTGCAAAAAGGGTAGACAAGCGGGGAGATGAGTATGAAGTAGAAGAAGGTTCAATAACCACCTGCCCACCGGATAAAAGGGAGATGAGGCTATGCTTCTCAAGAGCACACATATCTCAGAGATATGTTTTCAGTCAAAACAACTCTCTTAGGCTCTTTAACATACCTCTTGCCTACCTTCCGGTTAGCCTCTTTCCAGTGGGGGAAAGAAGGTCTGGGCTCTTACCTCCCACCATAGGTTCAAACACCTACAACACTTTTATCTATCAGCAACCCATATACTGGGCCATAGCAAAAAACAAGGATGCTACCTTGACCCTTGACTTCAGAGACAGACAGGCAAAAGGTTTTGCCCTTGAATACCGTCAGTCCATGAAAAGGGAGCTGGACCTTCTTGCTAACCTCTCCTTTTACAAAGAGCCTACACCGCCTGGCAAATGGTGGCAAGGGAGAGACCCGGCTACCTTCAGAGAAAACCGCTACCGTATAAGGGCTGACCTAAACCTTGGGGACCTAAAGGCTGGTGTGGACCTTCTGTCAGACCCATACTTTATGCAAGATGTATACTTTACCACACGGGAAAGAACAGTGCCTTACCTTAGCTCTTACATAAGCTACAAAAGAGAGTGGGAACATTTTCTCCTTACCTTTGACCTTAGAAGGTTCTATGACACCACCTCACCCAACAACAAACAAACCCTCCAAAGACTACCAGAGGTGGGCTTTTACCTAAAAGAAACTCCGCTTTTTTATAATCTTTACTTAAACCTGACAGCATCCTACACTAACTTTTATAGACAGGAAGGTTTAAGAGCCCATAGGCTTCTTCTTATCCCAGAGTTTTCCTTACCAAAGAGCATATTTGGTATCAATCTTCTCTCAACTTTAACCTTGGAAAACCTTGTTTACCTAGATGTCAGAGGTGGGGATTTCAAAGATAGGGAGGTGCTTGGTTCTGTGCATTACAGAGAGAGCCTTCCCTACTTCTTTAAGTTGCAGTTTGGAGGCTTTGAACTAAAAAACATACTTGAGCTGTCCTTCTCATACAGACCAAAGGGCTTTCAAAACCCAAGGTTTGACAACTTGGACACTATAGACAAGGAAAGCTTGCTATCTTATACTCTTAGAAGTCAAGGCTACTATAGGAACAGGAATATATATAGTCTTTTCTTGGAGGGTGGCTACAGCTACCTAGGCAGGTTTGTCTATGCGGGACAAGAGGTAAGAGGCAACACCCTTCCTGTAAGGGCAGTCCTATGGCTGTATCCAACAGACTGGCTTAGGCTTTCTTCTGACAATGTATATGACCCTGTGCACTCAAGATTTCTTAAAAGCGTAGGCTTGCTGACCCTTGCAGGAAAAGACAAGAGTATCACCTTGGGTAGGACTCTTGAGAGGAGCTACGACGGCACTAATCTCAATGACCAATATAGCCTGTCCGCTTCTGCGGTAGTTAGAAATACCAATCTGTCCCTTAGTCTCATAAGAGACAACAGAATAAGCAAGGACCTTCAAAGACAGATAGCTTTGGATTACAGGGGTGCTTGCTGGAGTCTTGGCCTTTTGTTAAGGGATATATATGACGGCACAAGAAAAACCTATATCAAAGAGGTCTTTCTTACCTTCAACATTTTTGACCTTCAGAGGTTCACAGTGCCTCTGAAGAGGTAAGTATATCTTTGAGTTTCTTAGTTTGGGTCCTTATGTCCTGCGCATGGAATATGCCAGAACCCACCACAAAGATGTCTGCACCCGCCCTTGCCACCTCCAAAAGGTTCTCCTCCTTTATACCGCCGTCTATTTCTATGAGCACCGACGGGTTTATGCTCTGCACCATAGCCTTCAAAGCCCTTAGCCTTTGGATAGACCTTGGAATAAACTTCTGCCCGCCAAAGCCGGGGTTTACGGACATCAAAAGCACAAAGTCCACGTAATGAAGGACTTCTTCCAAAGCTCCAAGGGGCGTGCCGGGGTTTATAACCACACCCGCCCTTGCGCCAAGGCTCTTTATAAGCTCAAGGGTTCTGTGTATGTGGGGCGTGTTTTCTATATGCACGCTTACCATGTCCGCACCAGCCTTGACAAAGTCCGGTATATACCTGTCTGGGTTTTCTATCATAAGATGGGCATCTAAGGGCAGAGGGCAGTGTTTTTTTATGTTCTCCAAAAGCACAGGACCAAAGGTAATGTTTGGCACAAAGTGCCCATCCATCACATCAAAGTGTATAAGGTCCGCACCACCTTCCACGCAAGCCATAACCTGCTCTCCAAGCCTCCAAAAGTCTGCCGAAAGTATAGAGGGTGCAAGGAGTTTCATTCCGCTTCCTCCTCAACCCTTATGAGAACAGGCTTTCCCATAACCACAGGTAAGGTTTGTACTTCCTGCAGGGCTTTACGCATGGAGCTCTCATAAGCTTTGTGCGTCAGTATAACCAATGGCACTATGTGTTCGCCTTCCCTTCCTGCCAGCTTGCAGACCTTTTCCTTTTGCAGGACACTGGCTATGCTTATCTGATGGTCTGCCAAAACCCTTGCTATGCTTGCCAGCACGCCCGGTCTGTCTGGCACATCAAACCTCAGATAATAGCGGCTGTAGAAGTCTTCTGTCAGCTCTATCCCTTGTCCTTCCCAGTTTATGGGATATCTGCATACTTGTCCTGACTGTAGCCTGCAGGCTATGTCCACTATGTCTGAGACTACCGCCGATGCGGTAGGATGAGAGCCTGCGCCCCTTCCGTAAAACATGGTCTTGCCCACAAAGTCGCCCTCCACCATAATGGCATTGAAAACATCGGAGACCTTTGCCAGCGGGTCCTCCTCTGGCAAAAAGGTGGGATGCACTCTAACCTCCAAGCCCTCTTCTCTCCTTTTGGCTATAGCAAGGAGCTTAAGGGTGTAGCCCAGCTCCTTTCCAAGCTCCACATCCAAAAGCTCCACACCTCTTATGCCTTCCACATATACACCAGAAAAGGGGAAAAAGCTACCAAAGGCTATATAAGAAAGGATAGCTATCTTGTGGGCACTGTCCCAGCCGTCTATGTCAAGGGATGGGTCTGCCTCTGCGTAGCCCTTCTCCTGAGCCTCTTTTAGAGCCACTTCAAAGTCCACATCCTCTTGGAGCATCCTTGTGAGTATGTAGTTGGTGGTGCCGTTGAGTATGCCGTAGACGGCTTTTATGTTGTTGCCCACAAGACACTCTCTAATTGCCTTCACAATAGGTATGCCACCGCCCACAGAGGCTTCAAAGCCTATATGTAGTCCCCTTTCTTGAGCAAGGCTGAAAAGCTCTATACCTTCCTCTGCAAGGAGGTGCTTGTTAGCAGTCACCACATGCTTGCCCGCAAGCAAGGACTCTTTTATTAGCTCCTTTGCAAAGCCCTTTCCTCCCACAAGTTCTACCACTATATGGGAGCTTTCAATAACCTCCCTGTAGTCCTGAGTTCTGAGCTCCTCCGGCACATGGAAAGGTCTGGGTCTGCTCCAGTCCTTGTCCGCCACCTTTGAAAGCTCCAGCTCTATACCGGTCTTTTTCCTTATGGTCTGTGCGTTTTTGAGGAGTAGCTCCACCAAGCCCGTGCCTACCACACCGCAACCCACAATACCCACACGAACCTTCAATGCTTGCCTCCATGGTTTGTTCTATAGGGCACAGGTATGTATTGCACCGAGGGCACCTGTGAGCCCATGGGCTGTGGGAAAAGCTCCATAAGGGCATAAACCTCCTCTGGCACTTCCGTGCTAACATTTAGCCCAAGGCTTTTGAGGTATTCCACCGTCAGAGGATAGTCGTGGGTGTATTTGCCCGTGGCAAGCTCTTCCGCTATATGCCTTGCCTTCTGCTCCTCCATGCCGTTTTGTGTCAAGAGCCATACAAGGTAGGACTTCATCTGCTCTATGGCTTTCTGGGCTATGTCCGCCATAACAAGGGTCTGGTCCTCTATGTCCTTTAGCTCCTTTTTCTCAAGCACCTTTAGAATAGACGCAGCGGGCATCTGACCTATCTGAGGGTCCACCGGTCCCAACACCGCATTGGGGTCCATCACAATTTCATCGGAAGCCAAAGCCAGCAGAGTTCCACCAGACATGGCATAGTGGGGCACAATTACCCTCACAGGACCTTTGTGCCTTACAAGGGCGTTGGCAATTTGCGTAGCTGCCAGTGCAAGACCACCCGGTGTATGCACTATGAGGTCTATGGGCATATCCGGTGGCGTCATCCTTATGGCTCTTAGCACCTGCTCAGAGTCCTCTATGTTTATGTATCGGAAGATGGGAATGCCAAAAAAGCCAAGACTTTCCTGCCTGTGTATAAGGGTTATAACCCGGCTACCCCTCTTCTCCTCAAGCTGTCTTATGAGGGACTCCCTTGCCTTTGAAAGGAGCATCCGCTTCCAAAAGGGCAGAAAGAAAAAGACCAACAGCAGGAAAAACCAAAGGAAATTAAAAAGAGAAAAGAGAGGGTTGTAGTAAGGTTGCTCCATGTAAGAGATTATAACATAGGAGTAGACTGTTTCCCTTTAGGACCTCCCGCTTTTGGCAAAAAACCTTCTTTTGAGGAGTATGGGGTATGAGTAGAAACTTTGATAAATCTTGTCGCCCTTTGCATGGGATTTTAGGGTTTTAAGCCTACTGTGAGGGATACAGACCTTCCCCTTTCACTACCGCTAAACCTTGGATAAAATGTTTTGAACTTACCGAGAGAGATTATGTCAAGGGCAGAGCTTAGAGTTAGGGTCAAGAACCTTGTGGAAAATGTCAAAAGCCTCTACCGGTTTTCTCAAAAGCCCATCATAGCGGTAGTCAAGGCGGATGCCTATGGTGTGGGTGCAATGCAGGTTTGCTCTGTGTTGGAAGGTCTAAAGGAAGTTTCTGCCTTTGCGGTTGCTTGTGTAGAGGAGGGAATAGAGCTAAGGAAAGCGGGTATAAGGAAAAAGGTTCTTGTGCTCGGCGGTGCTCTGAAGGGAGAAGAGAAGGCTTTTGTGGAGTATGCTCTAACGCCGGTGGTTTCTCACAGAGAGCATCTGAAAGCCCTTGAGGGTATAGATATACCTATTCAGGTGAAATACGACACGGGCATGGGAAGGCTTGGCTTTCTGGAAGAGCTGGTGAAAGACCACAGAATTGAAGGGGTTTTGAGCCACCTTTCAAGCCCTTTGGATGAAGAGCACTCAAGGCTTCAGATAGAG
>JAXSPD010000056.1:0-10210 GCA_037926845.1 Candidatus Pampinifervens yunnanense
AATATATAAAGAGCCTTTCTCTGTCTGGCACCAAAAGCCGTGCGGTGGCGATAACTGCGATGTTTTTTGCCTCATCCTCCGTGTTGGCAATGAGATACCTTGCCCTCTGGATGCCCGCAGAAATCAGGGCGGTTTTCTTGAAGGGCTCCTCGGATATGAAATACCTTATGTTATGGAGCTGTAAGTATTTGAGCGCCTCTTCTCTTGCATCTATTACTACAAAGTCTATCTTTCTTTTACGCAGAGCCTCCGCAAGCCATGCGGAGGTTTTGTTGTATCCGCACACTATGACGTGGTCTTTGAGTTTCTCTATGTCCGTTAGCATCCTTATGTATTTTATTAGGTTTAGCACATCGCCCACAAGAAAAATCCTTATGATAACAGTGACAGAAGTGGTAAAGACGCCTATGCCCATAAGAGCCAAAAAGGTGGTAAAAATCCTGCCGGCAGGCGTGTCTGTGCCCTTGGCAATCTCCCCAAAGCCTATGGTTCCTATGGTTATAACCGTCATGTATATGGCATCTATGAAGTTGCCACCAGAGAGTATCATGTATCCTATGGTTCCCACGCTCAAGGAGAAGTGAAGCAGAAGAAGGGGGATCCTAAGCTCTCTGAGGGACTCTATTAGCCTCTCTTGGTAAACATCTATCAACAGTTTTTCCCTTTTCTTCTTGACACGAAGCCTTCTTCTTATGTTTCTTGACAGCTTTGGCATGTGTGGTTATATTTTATTAAAGGTCCCTAGGGGGCGAATGGGTTCGACGGGAACCGTAGGACAGGGTTGCAGGCAGGGTGGCAACCTAAAGAGCCAAGCAAACACTTCCCGAAAGGGAACTGGCACTCGCTGCCTAACTGAAGGCAGTGGCTCTGCAACCGCTGTGCCCCTGGGTGGTTGACAGGGCTTAGAGACAGGGGTGTAGGTGCAAGCTGGTGCAGGGCTGGCTTGCACCGAAGGACTTCCCTGATAGCCCTTTGGGAGTTTGCCAGTGGACGCCCAAGGGGCGAAAGCCAAAACACTGGCTAAGCCTGTAGAGGCTCTGGGAGCCGAAGGTTCTCGGACGCGGGTTCAATTCCCGCCGCCTCCACCAAACTAAAACTCCTCCAGCTCCACCTCCTCAAAGGAAACCTTCTCTATGGCAGACATGAGCTTGTCAAATACCGTGTAAAAGTCCTCGCTAAGCACCCTCACATACTTTCCGTAAGCCTTCTGAAAGGCTTTTGAGACTATGGCTTCCTTCTGAAGGGCGTTCTTTAGACCAAGCTCCTCGTATTTTTTGTTTAAGACCTCCTTTGCCCTGAGTAGCACCCTAGCCCTCTCTTGCCTTTCAGTTTCTGCCTCGCTTAGTGGTTTTTCCAAAAAGGCATCCACCTTCTTGAGCACCTTCTCAAAGGCATAGCCCGGGAACTTCTTGTCTCCTTCGCGGTCCACCACAAAGCCTACGGTGATAAGGTAAGCATCCTCTATGAAAGTTTCTAGCCTATACTCGGGAAGGCTGGGGTCCTTTTGGAGATAAGACATGAATATCTCGTAGGCTTGATGGGCTTTGTCCTTGAGGGAGGGAACCTTCTCTATGTTTAGGGCAATTATATGGTCTTTGGCTGAGGGTGGCAGGATTATGGCTGGAAACTCCTTTATACCGAGCTGTCTGCCTGCCTCCACTCGGTGCTGTCCGTTTATAACCTCGTAGTAGCCCTCTTCTGTAGGCACCACAGAGATGGGTTCCACAAAGCCCACCTTCTCAATGGATTCCATGAGCCTTTTTATGTGCATGTCCGATAGCTCACGCTGGATGGAGGGTATGATTATCCTCTCAGAGGGGATTATTGCAAACTCCAGCTCCAGCCCCTTTATAGGCTCCCTAAACTTCATGCCTTAGCTTGCCTTTGCTCCCTCTTTCACATCCCTGTCTGGGACGATAAGAGAGAGGCTTTCACCGTCCGACAGGGCAAGCACCATGCCCTGAGACTCCACGCCAAAAATCTTCCTTGGCTTTAGGTTTGCCAGCATTAGCACCTTTTTACCCACTAGATCCTCCGGGCTGTAGTGCTTTGCTATGCCAGCCATGAGGGTTCTTTCCTCCTCTCCAAGGGAGACCCTTAGCTTTAGGAGCTTTTCAGAACCCTCTACCCTCTCTGCAGAGAGCACCCTCGCAAGCCTTATGTCCAGCTTGAGAAAGTCCTCTATGCCTATGAGATCCATAACTATACTATTTTATCATCACCTGGAAGATGCTTCATGAACTCAAGCAGTTCGTAGAGCAGGGGACTAAGGGGAAAGGTGTAGGTCCTTTGGGTGTGTAGCTCATCCTCTCTGTTTATCCTTAGGTATATGTTTTTGTCCTTGGACCACAGGTCCAGTTTTGCGTAGGCTACCTGCGCCGCCTCGCTTTCAAACATGGAAAGCGCTATAAGGGTAAAGAGGAAGAGGTTTTTGCGCTCTGAATACACATCCTCCCTGTCCCAGCCTATTTTTTCTGTAAAGAAAAGCTGGAAGGCGGGATGATAGAAATCCTTCTCGTCCTGTGGTCTTGAGGGCTTTATGCCTATTACCGCTGCATCCTCCTGAAGGGACACCCCCAGCCTCTCCACAAGCTTCCTAAACTCCTGCGTGTATATGATGAGACAGTTCTCCTCTTCCTTCTGTGAAAGGTAGGCGGTCTTTAGCTCCTTATACCTGACGCTGAGGAGCTTTCCCTCATAATCCGCATGGCTGGCAAGCCTGTCGTAGAGCTCTTTCAGGTAAGAATCTCTCAAGGCGCTTACAAAGCAGAACCTTACATGCTCTTTCTCAAGCTCCTCTCTTACAAACCTCTCCAGCTCCTGAGCATCGTCGTTGAAGCCACCGCCCATAAGGAGAAACTTGTTTTCCACCTGCACGGTGGCAGATTTGCCTTCCACCCTTATCTGGTAGACCTCGTAAAGCCCGTGCCTGAGACCAGAAGCCATCTCCCCCTGTGTATAGAAAAAGGCAGAGGAGGGCTTCTCCATTATAGCATATATGGTTGCTTTTTCTGGCAGGCTAAAGCCGTCAAACTCAAACTGCAAAACCTTGGCATCCTTATAGAGGCTTATGAGCAGGTTTTTCTTTATGGTCTCCTTCTCCTTTTGCTTTAGCCTCTTGAGGGACCTTTTGGTTATGGTTTGCACAGGAAGACCATAATAGTCGTATATGAAGCTAACCGCACTCCAAAACTTATACATGTCCCCCTCATCCAACTCTGTGTTCAAGAGTATAAGAATGCCCTTTAGGCTGTTTCCATCCTTCTCTATCTGTCTTTGAAGGCTAGAGAGCCTCGCACAGAAGTGAGAGAGGGCATAAAGTATACTCACCGACTCCCTGTGTCTCATGCTCCTGCCATTTTGGTCAAAACCCTTGATGAGCTGTAAGAAGTTCTGACCGCCAAAGAGCCCCTCCAGCCTATACTTGCCTATTATCTTTACGCTAACCTCTGGTGCGTATCTGAACTGTTCTAGCTCCCTTTCCAGCACTTGTATGTATTCCTCCGTTCCAGGCTCGTAGAATAGGTATAGCTCTATGTTTTTCTCTGGCACAAGATACTTTCCAAAGCTTGCCCATGCGGGGTTGGGTGTATCTTCTTTTATGAGCACCTGAGCAACCAGCTTGCCACTTTCTCCCATTGAAACCTTCTTTAGAAAAACCTTCCAGTCTTGTCTTAGCACCTTTAGAGTTTGAGGGTCTAGAGCCTTTTCCAAAAGCCTCCTTATATCCTCCAAGCTCTTGCCCGCCTCTTGCATGTATTCAGAAAGGTCGTTGTATAGCCCATCCTCTTTTAGTTTCTGCTCTATCTCTCCCCATAATCCCTGCCTTGTCTCTTCCCTCCTTGCAAAGAGGCTTGCCCTTGAAACTATCTTAGAGTTGCCAAAGTGGTCAAAGTGTAGGGGCAAAAGGTAGAAAAAGATCCTCCTAAAGGCGTATACATTCCACGGCTCAATGTAGAACTCCTCCAAAAGCCTTATGGTATCCTTCACATCTCCAAGGTATTGCTTTACCTCCTCTGAGGAGCTTAGCTCCAGCCATGCATACAGAAGGTCCTTTCTCATGCTCCACTCTACATCCCTGCTGAGCTCCACATCCTCATAGCCCCTTACTCTGAGAAAGACCACACCGCCCCTCTTTTCTATGTCCGATGGGTTCGCTATCCTTAGCTCGTGTATGGAAACCTTCTTTGTCTCGGTGTGCCTGTAAAAACTTACCCCCTTTTGTCCATCCCTTAGAAGTCTGAAGGGCTTTCGCCAGCGGTTTACCACGGACCTCTTGTAGATGGCTGTGCCAGAGACCACATGTCCCTTCTTTTTGAGAAGAGCCTCAAAGTTTTCATACTGTGCCTCTTTGTGTATGAGCTGGTGCATCATGTTTGCCATGCTCTGGAGATAGGGCTCGTAGCTGTTGTAGAAGACCCCTGCGCCTATAAAACTCTCGCCCCCTACGGGCTCTGCCTTTGCAAAGTGGTCAAAGCGTTCTTCCCACTCCCTGGCTATAAAATCCTGCATCTTTCCCCTCCATCAACCTTTGTAAAAACTCTATTGGAAACTTGGCAAACCTACCGCTTAAAACCTCAAGGTATGGATAGTCCTCTCCAAGGGGTATGACCGCATACTCTCTTGTTGAACCCACGAGACATCTTGTCCTGATATTAAGCCCTCCGCCCAAGACCACCGCACCCCCTCTCCCTACGCGCTTGCTAATTCTAAAACTCAGATGGTTGTCTTCGCCTTCCTTCAAAACATGTTTAACGAAGACTATGGAGTAGACAGGCAGTAGGAAAGTGGCATCGTATTCCCTAAGGCTGTCGGTGTTTTTCACAAATTCCTTGACTTCCTCTCCCTTTTCCTCGTTGTGCTTTTTGAGGGTCTCCTCCAACTCCTTTAGCTTCTCCATGAGGACCCTTCTCTTCTCGTTGTCAAACCTCACCCTTACCCTGCCCTCTATGACTAAGTATGGATGGTAGTATTTATGTTTGGAGCTGTCAAAATCTTTTGGCACATCGTTGGTGGAAAAGTATACCGCAGAGGAGAGCAACTCAAGAAAGTCAAGGACCTTCTTGGCTTTTTCTGGGTCCCTTTTGTGCTCCATCAGGTATACATCCTCAAGAAAGGTCTTGACGCTCTCCATTTCTGAAATCTTGTTAGCCTTGTATACGCTTCTGTGTTGAGCGGGCACTGGCACCAAAACTGCCCCCTCTGGCGCCCTCACAAACTGCTCCACTATCCTGCTCACCACCTGGTCAAGCACAAGCCTTTGATATACCTGTTCTCCCCTGTATATTAGCTGGATTAATTCTCTGTCCTTGAACTCCACAAGGGACTCAAGGTTGTCAATCACATAGTCTTGCTCCTTCGGTATCACATACATAAGGTGCAGATGCTTTGGTTTGTTTTCTGTGTTTTCGTCGCCCCTTGCCCTTGATATGGCTTGTAATATCTCCACCATGTTTTGCTCTATGCCCCAGTCAGTCACCAAGATGTATATATGGTTCACAGGTTTGTGGGGTCTGCTAAAGTCAAGCCCTCTGGAGACAGAGGAAGTGCCCAGTATAACATCCTGAGAGCCTTCGTTTATCTCCCTTTGGCTCTGCTTTGAGCTGGCGGTTGCCACAAGGCTTGAAAGACCTTCCTTCTCAAGATAGTGCGACATATACACTATAATGCTCTTGTCTTGAATAAAGACAAAACCCGTGCTGTCCTTGTCAAGGGTCTGCCTTACATACTCCCCTACCGCCTGTGCCAAGTCTTCCTTGTTGTCAACCCATAAGAAGAACTTCCTGTGGAGGAAAAGCTCGCTGGCTGGATAGCCATGTCTTGCGTGCATCTCCACAGGAATGCCGTAAACATCCCTATAGAGGCTCTCACTAAAGGGACATAGTATCATACAATCTGGCACAACGCCGTGATCTTTAAACTCCTTCAGAAGCCTTTCAAGAAGATAGGGTGAGTAGCCGTTGGCGTCAAGAATGTAGAGGTTTGCTCTACCGCCTGAGCGCTTCACTTTTTGGAGAAAGTCCAGCATACCATTTATTGCATACAGCCCGTTTCTGTAGCCAAAGAACTCGTCAAGGATTATATGCACCTGCCACTGCCTCAAAACATTGCGGTTGAATATCCTTGGGTCAAAGAGATGCCTAAGGGTGTCTCCACGGTATGTATCTGTGTGAGCCTGTTGGGTGATGAAAGCCCATATCTGACTGTATTTGCCTTCTTCTATGGATTTTGCTATCCTTTCTGCGGTTCTCCTTATGATGCCTTCCTGTCCCTGCGTATCCTCAAAGCCATTACCAGAATGCCTGAGGAATTTCTGCTGGCTTGCCTGCCTTCTTTCCCTGATAATCTCGATATCCTGCCTGTCGCTGAGCTTTTCTTGGAGCTTCTCTATTTCTTTCTCTATGAGCCTAAGCCTGGTTGCTACGTATATGACTATGTGCTTTCCGTCCATGTTGAGGATGTGGTTTCTTATGGTGGAAGTTTTGCCACTGCCGGCAGAGTGCAGAAGGCATATGGCTTTGCAGTCTTCTTGCTTTTTGAAAAACTCCTCCAGCCTTAGCCTAACATCTTGCCTGCAGAGGTTTATGGTGTCTGGGCTTATCCTTTTTAGCTCCTCTTGACGCCTTTGCATCTCCTTCTCAAGCTCTTCTATCTTAGACTGGAGCCTTCTTATGACCCTTTCCCTCTTGCCAGCCACCTTCTCAAAGCTATCGTCCAAGGCTTTGTATGGGTCTTCCTTCTCCTTGAGGCTTTTGTATATGTCCCTTACCACATCCCTTAGGGCTTCCAGCACCTCTTCTTCTCTTCTTAGGTAGAACCTAACCCTTAGGGGCTCAGGGGCAGGATAGAGGAGCTCTAGCACCACTTCCTCTAGGTCGCCAAAACCCTTCTCTATGAGGTAGTCGGTAGCATAGCACAAAAGTTGGGCAAAGCCCTTTAGCTCCACAAAGACCTGACCAAGATTTTGCAGTTTGTCCCGCTGTTGCACAAAGGACTTTACAAACTCCACAAAATCAAGCTCACCCACAGAGAGGTTTACTGGCACGCCTTGGTTTACGACTGGGATGTATGGTAGCTCTTTCTCTTCGTTGGATTTTCCACCTTCAAATACCCTCTTTATCCAAGAGGCAAAGCCCGCCAGTTTAAAGTCCACCACATAAAGTCCTCCATCCTTTATAAAAAGGAGGTCTGCGTTCTGCCAGACTATTTGCGTAGACTCTTCACCCATATGATACTTCTCCAACTGTGCACCTACCTTATCCGCCCCGTAGAGCCTTCCAGAGTAGTAGCCAAAAAGGTATGCCAGTCTTGTATACTTCTCCTCCGCCACATGCTCGTCTATGTGTGTGCCTATGCCCACCCAGTCCTCTGGAGAGCCTTCAAGCAATGAAACTAGCTCTTCTTTGAGCTCCTGTCTTAGCCTTTCAAAGAGCCCCCTCTTGAAGCCCTCCGCAAGCTCTGGCGCTACCCTCTCAAGAAAGCCTACCTTAAAAGCCCCCTCAAAGACAAAGCCTAAGGCGCTGGTTAACTCCCTCATGTTCAATCAATATAACTGCTCTTATCCACTAAATCTGACTAAAACCTCGCCTCGCAGACCTGTTCGTATTCCACAAGCTCGGTTATCTTTGGCTCTTTTCCACACAGGGGACAGCCGGGGTCCTTGCGGAGCTTTACCTTTCTAAAATCCATGGAAAGGGCATCCATTATAAGGAGCTTGCCAACCAGTGGCTCTCCTATGCCTAGCAGGACCTTTATGGCTTCCGTTGCCTGAATGCAACCCATTATGCCACCTATAGAGCCCAGTATGCCTGCCTCTTGGCAAGAAGGCACAAGCCCCGGCGGTGGTGGCTCAGGATATAGACATCTGTAGCAAGGCGACTTTTCCTTGTCCCTGTAGTCAAAGACGGATATCTGACCCTCAAACCTAAGCATGGCAGCCGAAACAAGGGGCTTTCCAAGGAAGTAGCAGGCGTCGTTTATGAGAAAGCGCGTGGGGAAGTTGTCCGTGCCATCCAGCACCACATCGTAGTCCTTGATAATATCCATCACATTGGACTTGTTGAGCATGGTGTTGTAGGTGATAACCCTTACATCGGGGTTTAGCTTCTCCACTGTCATGCGTGCGGACTCTACCTTGGGAACTCCTACCCTTTCCGTGTTGTGGAGTATCTGTCTTTGGAGGTTTGAAAAGTCCACCACGTCAAAGTCCACAATACCTATTGTGCCCACACCCGCCGCCGCAAGGTAGTATATGGCAGGAGAACCAAGCCCGCCGGCACCGACTACAAGCACCTTGGACTGGAGGAGCTTCTCTTGCCCCTTACCGCCTACCTCTGGCAGGATAATGTGCCTTGCATACCTTTTGATTTGCTCTTCCGTAAACTGAAACATAGTTAAAAATTATAAGCCAGTTCTCCAATTCCGACATTCCTGTTTGATATGGTAAGATTGGCAGTAGAGCATGGATGCGAGAGAGCCGGAGGTAGTATATTAGTAATTCGGTGGTAAAAGTCTTAGCCTTTTCACCCTTTTCTTTCAAGTCCGCCCGGTAGAGAGGATGCGGATATTTCGGCTCGTCTTTTGGCTACATAATCTTGAACATATATAGATCTCTCTGCTTACGACGATAATTGAGATAAGAACGGACTCCACAACGGTGGATTAGCAACGAGAAAACTACAAGCTGTATTTTCAATAGATACAAAATGTTTCAACTCCACAACGGTGGATTAGCAACGTTTTACGATATTGCTTTTGTTTTTCTGACCTCCGAGGGGAACACACTTCTATATATATAAAAGGTATATACACCTTCTTACCCCCTCTGCACCCTACCGCTCACAAAAGCCGTGCCTACCTGTATCCCTAAGGCAGTAGGAGTTATAAGCTCTGCGTAGTCATCCGCCATCTGCTTATACATCTTTGCCTTTTCCATTAGCGTTGTATCCTCCGCCTGTGCAAGTCTTACACAAGCTCTGTGCAGTGCCACGAGGATAGCAAGCTGTTTTAACAAGGTTGGCACTGGTTGCGGGAAAGGTGCTTGCATGGACTTAGAAGCGAGTAAGGAGTTTATATAGTCATCTGCGTATTCTAAGTCTTCTTCTACAACTGCTATTCTTTCTTTTATGTCCGTAAGCTGTGCATAGTAAGCCATATACAAAAAATACCCTTACTAAACTCAGAAAAGGGGGAGAAAAAGGGAAAAACTTACGATTGTGTCTGGAAAAACTTTATGTCTATAACGAGTATTTTCCTACCGTCTTGTAGCGTCCGCTGATATATAACCGCAGGACAATAACCTATAGAATGCCTGTATGGAAGCCCGTTTTGAGTTATTGTTTCCCATGCTTTTACACTATCCTGCATTGTTGCCATGCTGAAGTTCCGTTCTGGAACGCAGAGCTTATTAAGTAAACTCGCAACAACAGTCATGAGACTAAGGTCTTCCCTGTCTTGTATGTTTATAACGACCCAGTTTATTTTAAACTCTCCGAAAAGCCCAATATCACCGCCTTGCAATAATATGTATGTTCCTGCTCGGTAGTTGTCCACAGTAGGGTTTAAACCCATCTGGTTCATTTCCTGTGTGATAGTTTCTAACAACATCGCTCTGTTTAGCATCGGAGAAGGCTTTTTAGGCATAGTAAGAGGGAGAAGAATAAACAAGGCAAACGCAACCCCAATCCTTATGGCGAGCCTGTGCTTTCTGAAAAAGAATTCTGGGTCTTTTTTGCGAAATGTGAGTATAAGAGCGATAAGAGATACTAAGATTATCGTGTTTTGTAGTAAGACCCTAAATCCCTCCATGTTTTCCTCCTTACAAGTTTTTCAACTCCGCAGGCTTATACACAGCCACAACCCTACATATTATTTTACAGCTTTCTGAATAAAGCTCTGGTGCATATTTAGGGTTATCCGCAAAAGCCCACCACTGCCCGCTTATATGTCTTAGTCTTCTTATCTTTATGCCGTTGTCCTCGCAGGCTATAAGATAAACCGCATTGTCATATAGCTCTGTGTCTTGTCTATCAATTAGCACATATTCGCCCTCCTTAATAGTCTTTCAACTCCACAACGGTGGATTAGCAACCTGCTCGGTTAAGCTTGAGCAGGTTTAAGATAGATATGTTTCAACTCCACAACGGTGGATTAGCAACTCCACCGACGCCAGAGTTTTAAGTTTTTAAGTTAGTAGTTTCAACTCCACAAC
>JAXSPD010000057.1:0-10162 GCA_037926845.1 Candidatus Pampinifervens yunnanense
AAGGTAGGTAATGGTGACCGCAAGGCCTACCACCATGCCAGCGATGGCACCCTGCTTGTTCATCCTCTTGTCCCATATGCCAAGCACAAGAGCTGGGAAGAGAGAAGCCGCCGCAAGAGAGAAAGCCCATGCCACCAGCTCCACGATTATGGCAAGCCTAAAGCTGGCCACATAAGCACCGATGAGAGCCACCACCAGCAGAAGAGCTTTGCCTATCTTAACCCTTGTAGAAGGCGATAGGTTGGGGTTTATCATCTTGTAATAAAGGTCATGGGATATGGCGTTGGATATGGTAATAAGCAAGCCGTCTGCAGTGGAAAGAGCTGCAGCAAGTCCGCCCGCCGCCACAAAGCCCGCTATAACATAAGGAAGACCAGCTATCTCTGGAGTAGCAAGCACTATCATATCGGGATGTATGGAAATCTCCGCAAACTGCACAATGCCATCGCCGTTTAGGTCTTTTATGCTGATAAGGTTTACCTTTGCCCATTTTTGCACCCAGTCAGGAAGCTCGCTAAAGGCTTTGCCTACAAGGTTGAGCATCTCATACCTTCCAAAGGCGGCATAGGCAGGGGCGGTTATGTAAAGTAGCAGAATGAAAAAGAGCGCCCATCCTGCAGAGGTTCTTGCTTCCCTGACGGTGGGCGTGGTGTAGAACCTCATTATCACGTGGGGAAGCCCTGCGGTGCCCAGCATGAGCATAAGGGTCAGAGCCAAGAAGTTTGCCATACCCTTGGCATCAGATGGCGGTGCTATGTAGGATTTTGGAGGTTTAGAGGCCTCTTGCGCTTTTTTCATGGCCTCTGTCCACTTTTCCTTTGCCTCTTGGGGAGACTTGGGATATTCCTTTAGCTGCTTTTCAAGCTCTGCCCTCTTGGGGTCATCCGCAGGCAGAGCCCTTAGCTTTTCCTCAAGCTCCCTTTTGCCTTGCTCCCAGCTTTGGGGCAGGGCTTCTATCTTTGCCTTTAGATCCTCTGCTTTCTTTTTCCATATTTCTCTTACCTCTTTCTCCTTTGGGTCTTCCTTTAGCTGTGCAAACTTCTGCTCTATGCCCTGAAGGGCAAAGCCATAAGATACCTGTGATATGGGATTACCGGTATATTTGTAAGAGAGCACGGTTACTGGTATAAGGTATGCAATTATGAGCACTATGTATTGGGCAACCTGTGTCCATGTGACCGCCTTCATACCACCAAGAAAGGAGCAAACAAGGATGCCTGCAAGACCTACAAAGACACCCACCTCAAAGGGAAGGCCCAAAAGTCTGCTGGCTATTATACCCACGCCCGTTATCTGCGCCACCAAGTATGTGAAGGAGACTATCAAAGTGGCCACTATACCCACGAACCTTGGAAGCTTCCCGCCGTATCGGGCATCCAAAAAGTCCGGAATGGTGTAGGCACCAAATTTTCTCAGATAGGGTGCAATTAGCACGCCCAGAAGCACATAACCACCAGTCCAACCCATGATAAAGGCAAGGCCGTTATAACCCTGGAGGGCAAGGGCTCCCGCCATACCTATAAAGGAAGCTGCGGACATCCAGTCCGCCGCCGTTGCCATTCCGTTAAAGACTGCAGGCACACGTCTTCCTGCCACATAGTATTCGGCCACCTGTCCCGTCCTTGAGATAATTCCTATGGCGGCGTAAACCGCTATGGTTCCAAATAGAAACACATAGCCTATAAAGGTGGGAGATAGTCCAAAAGCCTTCTCTCCAATATAGAGTAGAATAAGAAGTAGTATTAGACCACCCGTGTAGATGGCGTAGACCTTTCTCAGCCTCTCCACAAAGCTCCTGTCTGTCATATTATTCCTCCTCTACTCCGTATTTTCTGTCTATCTTGTCCATGCTCTTTGCGTAAAAGATGATAAGAAGAAGAAATACCACCAGAGCACCCTGAGCTCCCATGTAATAACCTAGTGGAAAGCCAAAGATGACTATCTTGTTTAGCCACCCCGCTATAAGGGCTGCACCGTAGGAAACCAAAGCCCAGATTAGGAGAACCAATAGCATAAGGTTTCGGTTCTCCCGCCAGTAGTTTTCCAACTGTTCTTTTGACAGCATGCTTTACCTCCTTTCAAAAGTTTGTGATTTATTTTACAAGGTTTTTATTTCATGTCAAGAGTATGGCCTCTTTAGCATATTTTTATATGCCCTAATTCAAAACTATAGGAGAAAAATCATAACATTTTGTTGTTATTGAAAGGGATTTAAACTATAAACCTTGGGTTTTGAATTTATGTTTGCCATAACACAACCTGGGTTATACTTTTTTCAAAGAAACTTTTAGAGGAGGTTTAAACATGGAAGTAAGGGAAGAGGTCCATCTAAGGGTAGAGGAAAAGTATAATCCTCCAGCCCACATAGTAGAGAAGGCATGGGTCAAGGACTACGAGAGCCTATATCAAGAGTCCATCAAGGACAGGGAAGCCTTCTGGGCAAAGGTGGCAGAGGAGCTCCACTGGTTCAAAAAGTGGGACAAGGTGCTTGAGTGGAACTATCCCTATGCCAAGTGGTTTATAAACGGTAAAACCAACATAACCTATAACTGCCTTGACAGGCATGTGCAAAATGGGAAAAGAAACAAGGTAGCCTACATATTTGTGGACGAGGATGGTAGGGAGAAAAAGATAACCTACGGTGAGCTTTTAGAGCTTGTAAACCGCATAGCCAACGGTCTTAAGTCCCTTGGTGTTAAAAAGGGGGATAGGGTCTCCATATACATGCCCAACACCATAGAAGCCATAGCTTGCATGCTTGCCTGCGCCAGAATTGGAGCCATCCACAGCGTGGTCTTTGCAGGCTTTAGCGAGGGGGCTTTGAGGCTCAGGATTGAGGATGCCAAGGCAAAGGTGGTTCTAACCGCCAGCTACACCAAAAGAAGAGGCAAAAAGATAGACCTCCTAGCTACCGTCCAAAGGGCCATAGACGGGCTGGGCTTTGTGGAAAAGGTAGTGGTATGGGACAGGGATGGAGATGTTCTAAACGGCTCTGGTGAGCTTTTTGTGAGCTTTGATGATCTTGTTAAAAACAGCTCTCCCGAGTGCGAGCCAACACATATGGATGCGGAAGACCCCCTTTTCATACTCTACACCTCTGGCACCACAGGCAAACCCAAGGGAGTGCTCCATACCACTGGTGGATACATGGTGGGCACATACTTTACCACAAAGATAACCTTTGACCTCCATGAAGAGGACATATACTGGTGCACTGCGGACATAGGCTGGATAACAGGACACAGCTACATAGTATACGGGCCCCTTGCTTGCGGTGCTACCTCTGTGATAACCGAAGGTGCGCCCGATTATCCAGACCCCGGAAGATGGTGGAGCTATGTGGAAAAATATAGGGTAAATGTTTTCTACACCGCACCCACTGCCATAAGGATGTTTATGAGATATGGAGAGCAATGGCCTGCCAAGTATGACCTTTCATCCTTGAGAATACTCGGCTCTGTGGGAGAGCCCATAAACCCCGAAGCTTGGCATTGGTATTACAAGCATATAGGCAGGGAAAAATGCGTTATAGTGGACACCTGGTGGCAAACGGAAACGGGCATGCACATGATAACCACCATACCCTCCTATCCTGCCAAGCCCGGAAAGGCAGGAAAGCCCTACTTTGGCGTGGAGGTGGCGGTGGTGGACAGCTCTGGGAAAGAACTACCACCCAACACCGTAGGAAACCTTGTGATAAAAACCCCTTGGCCCTCCATGCTCCGCACCTGCTGGGGAGAGCCCGAAAGGTATGAAAAGTATTGGAACACCATCCAAGGCTATTATCTTGCAGGCGACCTTGCTACCTATGACGAAGAGGGCTATGTGATGATACTGGGCCGTGCGGACGATGTTCTAAATGTGGCAGGGCACAGGATAGGCACAATGGAGGTAGAAAGTGCCCTTGTGGACCATCCAGCGGTGGCAGAAGCAGCGGTTATAGGAAAACCCCACGAGATAAAGGGTGAGTCCATAAAGGCCTTTGTGATACTTAAAAAGGGCATAGAACCCACAGACCATCTAAGAGAGGAGATAAAACAGCATGTAAGGAATGTCCTTGGAGCCATAGCAGTGCCGGACGAAATAGAATTTGTGGAAAAACTGCCAAAGACTAGAAGCGGTAAAATAATGAGGAGGGTTCTTAAGGCTCAAGAGCTTGGGCTTCCTGTGGGGGATGTTTCAACGCTAGAAGACTAAAAAACCCTTGGGGGCCTTGCCCCCATCTTAATACCTCAATCCTGCAAAATCTCATATTGAAATAACTTACATATGGCATATCTTTTTAAAACCACTATTACAAGGAGGTCCATCATGCTAAGAGCGGAGTGGATAGAAGGCAGAGCCAAATACAAAAACAAAACCCAGATGCACCTTGCCCGTCAGGGCATAATCACCGAAGAGATGCGCTATGTGGCCAAAAGGGAAGGTTTGCACCCAGAGTTTGTTCGTCAGGAGGTTGCCCGTGGCAGGATGATAATCCCCGCCAACATAAACCATCTACACCTTGAGCCCATGTGCATAGGTATAAATTCAAGGGTAAAGGTGAACGCCAACATAGGCAACTCTGGGCTTGCCTCTGATATACCCACGGAAGTGGAAAAGGCAAAGGTTGCCATAAAATACGGTGCGGACACCATAATGGACCTCTCCACCGGCGAAGCCATAAAGGAAACAAGGGAAGCCATAATAGGTGCAAGCACTGTCCCCGTTGGCACTGTCCCCATATACGAAGCCCTGAGGAGGGCAAAGGGTAATGTGAAAAACATGACTGTAGACCTTATTCTTGATGTGATAGAAGAGCAGGCTCAACAGGGTGTGTCCTATATGACCATCCACGCCGGTGTGCTAAGGGAGTTCCTACCTTTGGTTCAACACAGGGTTATGGGTATTGTTTCCCGTGGTGGTGCCATAATGGCACAGTGGATGGTAGAACACGGAAAGCAAAACCCACTATATGAGCATTTTGACAAGATATGTGAGATATTCAAAAAATACGATGTGAGCTTTTCACTTGGAGATGGTCTAAGACCTGGGGCTATAGCGGATGCGTCAGATGAAGCACAGCTTTCAGAGCTCAAAGTCCTCGGTGAACTTACAGAGAGGGCTTGGAGACACGATGTGCAGGTGATGGTGGAAGGACCAGGGCATGTGCCTATGGACCAGATAGAGTTCAACATGAAGGTGCAGCAAAAAGTCTGCCACGAAGCACCCTTCTATGTGCTTGGACCCCTTGTGATAGATGTGGCGCCGGGCTACGACCACATAGCCTCAGCCATAGGCGCAGCTATGGCAGGCTGGTATGGAGCGGCCATGCTCTGCTACGTGACTCCAAAGGAGCACCTGGGGCTTCCAAACCTTGAGGATGTAAAGCAGGGTGTTATAGCCTACAAGATAGCAGCCCATGCGGCCGATGTGGCAAAAAACTGGCCCGGTGCAAGGGAGTGGGACTTGGAGATGTCAAAGGCTCGCTTTGCCTTTGACTGGAACAGGCAGTTTGAGCTTGCCCTTGACCCAGAAACCGCCAGAGCTTACCACGATGAGACCCTTCCACAGGAAGGCTACAAGACCGCCAAGTTCTGCTCCATGTGCGGTCCTGAATTCTGTGCCTACAAAATATCTCAAAATGTCTCCTCCAAGATGGAGGAAGTGCTCCAGCTTGAGAACTGGGTTGCACCATAAAACCCTTGGGGGCTTTGCCCCCATCTTAACCAAATCTTAACCAAACCTTAAAGAAATCTTAACTTTTCTGTCCTATTCTTTTTCTCATGAAGTTTGCCATAGTGGAACTGCATGATGTGAGCCCCTACTACAGGGCTGAGTTTTTGAAGTCCCTTGAACTTATGGAGGAGGTGGGTTTGGATAGATTTTCCCTTCTGGTGGTGCCCTACTTCTGGGAGTATGCACCGCTGGGAGGGGATATAAGTTTTTTGAGCCTCATAAAGAACCTCGGAGTGGAGTTGGTATTGCATGGTTATACCCACAGGGGCAAGAAAAGGCTTCAGGATGTCCTTTGGACGGACGGGGAGGGAGAGTTTGGAGGGCTTGACCTTTTGGAGACCTACAACAGAGTTCAGGCAGGCTTGGATCTTTTTGAATACCTTGGTCTAAAAACAGAATTTTTTGTTCCACCCGCATGGATAGGAAATCCCTATCTTGAGGATGTGCTATACTCCTTTGGCTTTAGAAGTATAGCCTACCGTTGGCATATAAGGGACCTACGGTCGGGAGAGCTTTTAAAATCTCCAACCCTTACTTTTAGCAACAGGGGCCTTATTTCCTGGGTGAGCCTCAAGGTGGTTCCAAACTTGGAGAAGCTCTACGATACCTATGAGGTTCTAAGGCTCGCCCTACACATGGCAGATTTCAGGGACGAGCGCAAGGTAAGGCTGTGGAGGGAAATACTTAGAAAGGTAAAAAAGGAAAGGAGGTTAATAGGCTATGGGGAACTTTTTGGCAAAAGCAGACCTGCACCTTCATTCAAAGGCTTCCAACCTGCCGGGGGGTTGGTTTAGCAAACTCATAGGGTGTCCTGAAAGCCTCACTGAGCCTATGGAGATATACAAAAGGCTCAAAGAGAGGGGAATGAGCTTTATCACCATTACAGACCACAACACCATAAACGGCGTTCTTGAGATTGCCCATCTGCCAGAGGTTTTCATGAGCTGTGAGTATACGGTGGAAGTCCCCGAAGAGAAAGGTAAGGTGCATGTGCTCGTGTATGGTATATCAGAAGCACAACATCAGGACCTCCTGAGGTTAAGAGAAAATGTTTATGACTTTGTAAAGTATCTAAAGTCCCATAGGCTAGCCCATGCGTTGGCACATCCCCTCTATTCGGTGCAAGGGACAAGGGTAACTAAAAATTTTGTGGAAAAAATGGTCCTACTCTTTGATAATTGGGAGGTAATAAACGGCACAAGGGGGGACGGTGTTAGATACATAGAAGAAGCCATAGCCCGCCAGTATGACGGATGGGACAGAATACACTACCTTGCACAAAAACACAGGATTGAACCACAGAGAATAAGAGAGAGGATTGCCTTCACAGCAGGTTCTGATGACCACGGAGGCATGGATGTGGGAAGAACTTGGACAGGTGTTGAAGGGGCCATTAGCAAAGAGGACTTCCTGCGTGGACTTTGGGAGGGTAGAACGCAGGTGGGCACAGAAGAGCTGGGAGACAAAAGGCTCCTGAACATGGTCTGCAGGGTCGGATATGACTTTCTCAAAACCAAAAATCGTATACCTTCGGAGATAAGGCCTATAACCGATTACATCTTTATGCACTCCGACAATCCCTTGGTGGGTATGCTACTTAGAAATTTTCTTGGCATAAGGGCCGAAAGGTCAGACTTGTTAAGAGAAATAACAAAAAAATTGCCCTCCTTTGCCATAGACCGGCTTCTGAAAAGCCCCTCACCGCAAACCCTCGGGGAGCTGTGCCTGTCCCTCATGGCTCATGGCTTCCCCGCCTTTTTAAAATACGCCCAGAAAAGGGAAGAGGAAAAGATAAAGGCCCTTGGAAAGGAGTTTGGCATAGCCAACGGAAGGTCTCCAAAGGTCGCTTACCTTACAGATACCTACCACCACATAAACGGCGTTGCAAGAAGTGCTAAGCTCATAAGACAGATAGCCCTTGAGGAAGACCTACCCTTTACTGTGGTCGTCTCTAACTCGCAGGTGGCAGAGGAAGAAAACCTTATAAACCTAAAGCCCATCCTTGAGATACCCACACCCTTTTATGAAGAGCTGAGGATGGGGCTTCCAAACCTTGTGGACCTCATAGACCTCCTTGAAAGAGAGGGCTTTACGCAGGTTCACATAGCCACCCCAGGACCCCTAGGCCTTATGGGATTTATTGCAGGAAAGGTATTAGGTCTTAGGATTACCTTTGCCTTTCACACGGACATACCCGCCTACGCAAGAACCTACACAGGAGACCCACAGATGGAAGACTTCCTGTGGAAGGCCTTTGTGCTTTTGGGCAATATATCCGATAGGTTCTTTGTCCCCTCAGAGCACTATAGGAAAGCCTTTGTAAGCAGAGGTCTAAACTACAGTAAGGTGAGCACCTTCAAACGCGGTGTGGACACGGAGCTTTTCTCACCCTACAAAAGACAAGAAAACTTCTGGGTTGAAAGGCTTGGTGTGAAAAAGCACCAAAGGGTTGTGCTCTATGTAGGTAGAGTTTCCAAAGAAAAGGGCTTGGATAACTTCCTGTATGTGGCCAGATGTTTCCCTGAGGATATTTTTGTAGTGGTGGGCGACGGTCCTTATAGGAAAGAGCTAGAAAGCAAAAAGTCTAAAAACATGCACCTGGTGGGCTACATGGTGGGAGAAGAACTGGCAAAGGCTTATGCAAACTCCGATGTGTTCCTCTTTCCTTCTGAGACAGAAACCTACGGGCAGGTGGTTCTGGAAGCCATGGCAAGCGGTTTGCCCGTGATAGTGAGCTCAAAGGGTGCAGCACACGAGCATGTGCAGGAGGGTATTAACGGCTTTATAGCCACAAAGCCTGAAGACTTTGCAGAGAAGCTTTCCCTTCTTCTTTCAAATGAAAACCTAAGAAGAAGTATGGCACAGGAAGCCCTCCACTATGCAAGAGGCCTTGATATGAGAAAAACCTACATAGACTATATGTTGGCTATAGCTGGTCTTGGGAGGCTTGTCTATGAAGCTTGTTGATGTAACCCCCTACTTTCACAGCAAAAGCGGTGGCATAAGGAGGTATCTACTTGAGAAGACCAAACATCTGCAGCGCATGGGCGTAGACCATGTGCTTATAATCCCTGGCAAGGAAAGAAGGACATACTGTATAAATTCCACAAGGGTTTACGAACTCCCCTCCTTTCCATTGCCCCTAACAGGTGGCTACAGGTTTTTTTCCTCCTTTTCAGAAATAAGGGAAATACTGCATTTGGAGGACCCAGACATAGTGGAGCTCGGTGGCACATACCAACCTATTAATCATCTTAAATCAGAAAGATACATGCTAAGCGTCTTTTACCATTCTGATGTAAGAGCGGACCTATCGCTTATACCCGCTCCAGAAAGGTTTAAAAAGGTTCTTCTTGAACATACGGTAAAAAGAAAGCTTTCCCAGGCTAATCTTGTAATAACACCTTCCAAAAGGCAAGAGGATTTTCTTAAAAGCTATGGTTTAGAAAATGTGTTTACTGTTAACCTAGGGGTGGATACTACCGTTTTTAACCTATCCATGAGGGACCCCTACTTTGAAGAGGCTATGGGAATAAAAAGGGGAAAGTTTAAGCTTCTTTATGCTGGAAGGCTCTCACCAGATAAGAACACGGACCTTCTACTGGAAGTGTTTCAACATCTTGAGCCTACACTCTTTCATATGATTGTGGTGGGCGATGGTCCTCTTAGGAAAAGGGTGCAAAAGCTCGCTCAAAGGCTACCCAACCTTACCTATATAGGATACCTTCAAAAGGAGGAGGAACTTGCAAGGGTCTATGCAAGCTGCGACCTGTTTGTAAGCACATCGCTAAGTGAGACCTATGGCCTTGCCTTTTTGGAAGCTCAGGCCTGTGGTTGTCTGCTGGTCGCTTTTGATATGGGTCTTGAAACACAACCCTTCAAAGAATTCCTAGCAAAAGAGCCCACTATGGAGGCTTTTTATGACGCCATAATCCATGCTTGTAATGCGGTAAGCCTCTCAAACAGAGAAATGGTTAGCTCCTTTATACGCAGCAGGTTTTCGTGGGAATCCACCTTTGACAAGCTCCTTGAGGTATACCGTGGAGTTCTTGCTCAGGTATTAGAAACTAATCACTGAAAGTATAGAAATTTATAGATGTATATAGAAATTTAGAAACATAAAGACCTCTTGACACTTATAGAGGTTGACATTAAAATTTTAACCCGCTATGCAAAGTAGCATCAAAAGAAGTCTGCTCTTCTCTCTGGATTTTGCAAACACAGGAAAGTTAAACTTTCTTGAAAACCTCTGGCAGGAATATCAAAAGGCTTGTCAATACTTTGTAGATATAGGTTATGAAACTAAAACACTACCTTCCTATAAACATGTTAAAAGCTACCCATATAAAACCTGGTTAAGCAAGAGATATCTTGGTTGTGCTTTACAGCAGGCAAAAGCAGTCCTTAAAAGCCTTTTCTCAAAACTCAAAAATAGTCCCCTTGC
>JAXSPD010000058.1:0-9731 GCA_037926845.1 Candidatus Pampinifervens yunnanense
ACCACCTTGTGGACTGGGAGAACCTCTTGGAGGAGATAGAGGGCATGGCAGAGCTCAGGACTTGTATAAGCCAGCTTGCCAGAATCTTAGAGCATATGTATAAGTGGGACCACCTAAGGGGTTATACAAGGGCGGGTCAGGAGAGGGGGGGCTTGAGCTGGATAAGGAACATAGAGGAGGCAAGGGCAGAGATAAGGGCTGAGTTTAGACTCTCTCCCAGCTTGAAAAAGAAACTTCCAGACTACCTTGAAATGTCGTGGCAGAAGGCGGTGGACCGCATAAGCATATGGCTCAGGGATGTGGGAAAAGGGGAGCTTGTCAAGGAAATACCTCAAAAATGCCCCTACACCTACGAAGAAGCCATGAACAGAGACCTAAGAAAGGAGGTAAACCCATGATAGAGCAGAAGCTTTACACACTGCCAGACCAGAGGGGATACTTTGTAGAGTTCGGTGGCAGGTTTGTGCCAGAGACCCTCATGTATGCCCTTGAGGAGCTTGAAAGGGCTTACGCAAAGGCAAAGGAAGAGCCAACCTTCTGGGAGGAGCTAAACCACTACCTTAGGAGCTTTGCAGGAAGACCCACACCCCTCTACTTTGCCAAGAGACTTACGCAGTATGCCGGCGGTGCAAGGATATACATAAAGAGGGAAGACCTTTTGCATACGGGTGCTCACAAGATAAACAACACCCTTGGTCAGGCACTTCTTACTAAGAGGATGGGCAAAAAAAGGGTAATAGCAGAGACGGGAGCGGGACAGCATGGAGTGGCAACCGCCACCGCCTGTGCCTTGCTGGGGCTTGAGTGTGTGGTCTATATGGGAGAGGAGGACGCAGAGCGTCAAAAACTCAATGTCTTTAGGATGAAACTGCTGGGTGCGGAGGTGCGTGTGGTAAAGAGCGGTTCAAGAACCCTAAAGGATGCCATAAACGAAGCTTTAAGGGACTGGGTTACCAACGTGGAGACTACCCATTATATAATAGGCTCTGTGGTGGGACCTCATCCCTTTCCCATGATGGTGAGGGACTTTCAGAAAATAATAGGCGAGGAGGCAAAGGAGCAGATATTGGAGCTTGAAGGCAGGCTTCCAGACGCGGTGGTTGCCTGCGTAGGAGGTGGCTCAAACGCCATGGGTATATTCTATCCCTTTATAGAGCATGAAGAGGTAAGGCTCATAGGCGTAGAAGCTGGAGGTCTTGGTCTGCACACAGGCAAGCACGCAAGCTCCATAAACGGTGGTTCTGTGGGAGTTTTGCACGGCATGAAGTCCTACTTCTTGCAGGACGAAGAGGGACAAATCCAGCCCACCCATTCCATCTCCGCAGGGCTTGACTACCCAGGGGTTGGACCAGAGCATGCATACCTTTTCAAGAGCGGAAGGGCGGAGTATACCTACGCCACGGACAAGGAAGCCCTTGAGGGCTTTAGGCTTCTTTCAAGGCTTGAAGGCATCATTCCCGCCCTTGAGCCAGCCCACGCAGTTCCAAGGGTCATGGAAATAGCCAAAGAGCTTGGAAAAGACAGCATAGTGCTTTTTAACCTTTCAGGAAGAGGCGATAAGGATATGCTTCATGTGATGGAATTTATTCAGCCTTAGTCATAAACTTATGAATTATAAGAGAGGCAACTTCGCTATCCTTTGCCATAAAAACAAGAGGTTTGCCCTTTTCTCTGTATAAAACAAGACCATCTGAATATGTGTCTATCTTTAGTATGTCTGAATACTTTATTGACAAGCTGTTGCGTGAAGCTACGAAAATTAATCTATGGTTTGTTATGTATAACCTACCAGAATCCTCCTTTTTTAGTATTTCTTTTTCCTCTTTTCGCATACTTTTTGTTCCACCAGTTAAATATAGGTTTCTGATTATCCTAAAAGTAACCAACGGACCTACGTGACTAACATACTTAGTTTCTTTTTTATAAGTATACAGCTCCACATCAAGTATATAATAGCAGGCTTCACCCTTTCGCAAGTTTATGTCTACAGGTATACTTTCCAATAAGTTGTTGTTTATCTTCCATACCATATGCATCCTCTCTATGATTTGCAGAATATTCTCATCTAACCTTAGCTCTATATTAAACTCCTTAGCAAAATTCATTAATCTCTCCTCTTCCTCAATAGACCATTCACCATCCTTTATGCCAGCTTTTATTATCTCATGCACACGCGCCTCAAAAGCCTTTTTTAGTATCTTTATAAATTCTTCTTGTGGAACGCTTAGTGTAGTGAGCAGTGAGTTTAGTATGTTTTTTTCCTCATCTGAATACTTCTCATCCTGCACAATTTTATCAATGAATTTTTTTAGAAAGGTAGGAATGTGGGGTTTTATTTGCTGAAGAGATACACTCAATATACTACATAAATGGGTAAAGTCCATTAATACCTTCAAATCATAGTTGCTTTGCTCTATGAGATGGTATTCTAAAAACTCCATAGCGAGCTTTACAAGGTTTTTCTTCAAGAAACTGTATAAAATACCACTCTGACTTATACCCCATTTTTTGTATATCTCATACACAGAATGCATGTCCAAATCTTTTATATCTGTGGCATCTGCAAGTAAGTTGTTTATGTCAATTAGAGCTCCTTTGTATCTATCATAGCCGGTTAGCCTCTCTATTAGGTTTGGGTTGTGCGGTTGCTTTGTCTTGAAGGGATTCATATTGATCTCCCGGCTATAGTTATTATAAAGTGCAACTCTAAGATTAGTTATGCTATAATATACTCATGCCAAAGCTCTCACCCAGAGATATAAGGAGAAAGATACAGGGAATAAAGAATACACGCAGGATAACCAACGCCATGAAGGTAGTCTCAGCGGCAAAACTCCGTAGGGCTCAGGAGCTCATATACGCTTCAAGACCCTATTCAGAAAGACTTTACGAAATGCTAAAGAACTTAGCTTCTCACATAGACCCCCAAACCCATCCCCTTTTTGAGGTAAGAGAAGAAAGGGTTTGCGACTTGGTGGTTATCACTGCAGACAGAGGACTGGCAGGTGCCTTTAACTCAAACCTTATAAAGCGGGCAGAAGACATCATAAAGGAAAAGCAGGAAAGGGGTGTAAAGATAAACCTTGTTCTTATTGGGAGAAAGGGTGTTCAGTATTTTGGAAGGAGGAGTTATAGCATACTCAAGGCTTATGATGAGGTTTTCAGAAAAGAGATAAACTTCAACGTGGTCAAGGAAGTGGGAGAGCTTCTAAGAGAAAGGTATACAAACAAAGAAACAGATGCAGTGTATCTGATAAACAACGAGATGGTCACAAGGGTAAGCTACAAGCCAGTAGTGAGAAACTTTCTGCCTTTTGAAAGGGTTCAGGGCGATGGAGACTATGGTGTCTACGAATTTGAGGTGGATAAGGAGCTTTTTGTAAATAGGCTTATAGACCTTTATCTGAATTATCAGATCTACAGAGCGATGCTTGAGTCAAATGCTGCGGAGCATTTTGCCCGTATGGTAGCCATGGACAACGCCACAAGGAACGCAGACGAGCTTGTGAAAACATGGACTCTTATCTTCAACAAGGCAAGGCAGGAGTCCATAACCTCTGAGCTAATAGATATAGTGAACGCAGTGGAAGCCATGAAATAAAGGAGGCAAACATGAAGGGAAGAATAGTGCAAGTTATAGGTGCGGTCATTGACGTGGAATTTGGGGAGGAAAAACTCCCGCCGGTCAGACACGGTCTAAAGACAAGGAGAAAATTCATAGATGACAGGGGCAACTGGGCGGAAGAAGAGCTTTTCTTAGAGGTTGCTCAGCACATAGGTGAGAGCAGGGTCAGATGCATAGCCATGGGTGCCACCGACGGACTTGTGAGGGGTCAGGAGGTAGAATACCTTGGAGGACCCATAAGGGTCCCCGTGGGCAGGCCCACTCTTGGGAGAATATTCAACGTGGTGGGACAGCCCATAGATGAGGCGGGACCCGTAAACGCAGAGGAATACTGGCCTATGTTTAGAGAGCCCCCACCCCTTGAGGAACAGTCTACCAAGGTGGAGATACTGGAAACAGGTATAAAGGTTATAGACCTGCTTGAGCCCTATGTGAAGGGTGGAAAGGTTGGTCTCTTTGGTGGTGCGGGAGTTGGAAAAACGGTCCTTATGCAAGAGCTAATCCACAACATAGCCAAGTTCCACAAGGGCTTTTCTGTGGTCATAGGCGTGGGAGAGCGCACAAGAGAAGGAAACGACCTGTGGCACGAGATGAAAGAATCTGGCGTTCTTCCTTACACGGTCATGGTTTACGGACAGATGAACGAGCCACCGGGCGTGCGTTTTAGGGTGGCACAAACGGGCATAACCATGGCGGAATACTTCAGGGATGTGGAAGGTCAAGACGTGCTTGTTTTCATAGACAACATTTTCAGGTTTGTCCAGGCAGGTTCTGAGGTTTCCACACTGCTTGGAAGGCTTCCCTCTGCGGTTGGATATCAGCCCACACTAAATACGGACGTGGGAGAGGTGCAAGAGCGTATAACCTCCACCAAGAAGGGTTCTCTAACCTCCATACAGGCGGTCTATGTGCCAGCGGACGACATCACAGACCCAGCCCCCTATTCGGTTTTTGCCCACCTTGATGCCACCACAGTGCTTGCCAGAAGGCTTGCAGAGCTTGGCATATACCCTGCGGTGGACCCCCTTGAGTCCACTTCTAAATACTTGGCTCCAGAGTTCGTAGGAGAAGAGCACTATCGCGTAGCTTCTGAGGTCAAGAGAATACTCCAAAGATACAAGGAGCTTCAGGAGATAATAGCCATACTGGGTATGGAGGAGCTCTCCGAAGAGGACAAGGCTATAGTCAACAGGGCAAGAAGAATTCAAAGGTTCTTGGCTCAGCCCTTCCACGTGGCAGAGCAGTTCACCGGCATGCCCGGAAAGTATGTGAAGCTAGAAGACAACATAAGGAGCTTTAAAGAGATACTCACTGGCAACTACGACCACCTTCCGGAGCTTGCCTTCTACATGGTGGGCACCATAGAGGAAGTGGTGGAAAAAGCCAAGGCTCTGGGAGCTAAGGTTTGAGGTCTGACGGAAGAAAGCCCGGAGAGCTAAGACCGGTAAGGATAGTAAGAGATTACCTCAAGCATCCAGAGGGCTCTGTCCTTGTGGAGTTTGGCAACACAAAGGTCATATGCACTGTATCCGTCCAGGAGGGCGTGCCGCCCTTTCTCAAGGGCAAGGGTCAAGGTTGGATAACCGCCGAGTATTCCATGCTCCCACGGGCTACACAAACAAGAAACATAAGGGAATCTGTGCAAGGCAGGATTGGGGGTAGGACGCACGAGATACAGAGGATGATAGGGCGTGCCATGCGCACAGCCCTTGACCTTACCAAAGTGGGCGAAAGGACCTTCTGGATAGACTGCGATGTTATACAGGCGGATGGGGGGACAAGGACTGCCTCCATAACTGGCGCCTTTGTAGCTTTGGCGGATGCGGTCATAAAGCTATACAATGATGGACTTATAACTTCCACGCCTATAAAGGACTTTGTGGCGGCGGTGAGCGTGGGCATAGTAAAGGGTCAGATACTTCTTGACCTTAACTTTGAGGAGGACTCCTCTGCAGAAGTGGACATGAATGTGGTAGCCACAGGCTCAGGAAGGATATCGGAGATACAGGCATTGGGCGAAGAACATTCCTTTACCAGAGAGGACTTTGATAGGATGCTGTCCTTGGGGCTTGAGGGGATAAAGCAGTTGATGGAACTTCAGAGGGCTTTCTTTGAAGTGCAGGGTGGAATATTTAAGAAGAAGGGTATAAGAGAGGCAAGGCTATAAGAGAAGACTTTTCTGCTTGACATTCTAATTTTGGGATTGTATATTAATTTCTAAATTCTTTTCTGGAGGTCTGGTATGAACCTTGAGGAGGTCAAACCTGGGCAAGAAGTGGTAATACTTAGTCTCAGCGGTAAAGAGGAGGTATTAGAGAAGGTCAAAGCCATGGGTCTTAGAATAGGCAGAAGGGTATCTCTTCTGCAAAAGGTGGGGCGAAACCTTCTTCTGAAGGTGGACAACTCAAGGATAGTCATAAGTAAAGACCTAGCGAAAGGTATAGAGGTTCAATGAAAAGTATAAGGGTAGCCCTTGCGGGCAATCCAAACGTAGGAAAGACAAGTATTCTTAACCATCTTGCGGGAACAAACCTTAAGGTAGGCAACTGGCCAGGAGTGACCGTTGAAAAACGGGAAGGAAAAATAAAATTCTGGGACTACGAGATAAACCTTGTGGACCTTCCGGGTATATATACCCTTGAGCCCATATCCGAGGACGAGTGGGTGGCATACAACTACATAACGCAGGAAAAACCAGACCTGATACTCAATATCATAGAAACACCCAACATGGAAAGGGACCTGCTTCTGACGGTAGAGCTTCTTGAGCACGAGCTTCCTCTTATTATAGTCCTCAACATGACGGACGAAGCCCAAAGGCTGGGTATAGAAGTCAACGACAAATGGCTTTCTGAACTTCTTGGTGTGAGGGTCCTCAGGACAAACGGAAGGACGGGAGAGGGTGTAAAGGCTTTGCTTACTCATATAGTGGAGGTTTTTAACCTAAGGGAAAAGCCTAAGGTTCTCAGATACAGCAAGGAGGTGGAAGAGTTTCTTGAAAGGGTCAGAGAGGGTCCAGAGGAGACAAAGGCGGACTTAATAAGGAAAATTCTCCACAGAGAGGACTTTAGAGATATAAGGGAAAGGGCAAAGAGAGCCTTTGGAAAAGAGCTTCATGACCTTATCAAGGATGAGCGGTATGCAATGGCTCATGGGCTATACAAGGAGGTGGTCTCAAGAAGAGCCTTAACCGCAAGGGACATAACGGACTCCCTTGACAAGGTGCTCCTGCATCCTGTCTTTGGAATACCTATTTTCTTTTTACTCATGTTCCTCCTTTTTAAGTTTTCCTTTGATTTCTCGGCACCCTTTATGGACTGGGTTGATGGCTTTATAAATAGTTTCGTAGCCCCGGCAGTTTCCTCCCTTATGGCTTCTATTGGGGCGGGTGAGTGGCTTCAAAGGCTCTTCTCTGAGGCGGTGGTGGGCGGTGTAGGCTTTGTGCTTACCTTTGTCCCCCTCATTGCGGTCATATACTTCCTTCTGGCTCTTATGGAATTTTCGGGTTATCTTCCTCGGGTTGCCTTTCTTATGGACCGCCTGATGCACAAGCTGGGACTTCACGGGAAGAGCCTGGTTCCACTTCTTCTGGGCTTTGGGTGTAATGTGCCAGCCATAGTGGCCACAAGGGCGTTGGAAACAAAAAGAGACAAATTTCTCGTCATGGCTATGATTCCCTTTATGAGTTGTCCTGCAAGGCTTGTGGTTTTTTCCTTCTTTGCGGTTATCTTTTTCAAAAACCCCGCACTGGTTATATTTTCCCTCTACCTTTTGGGTGTTGTGGTTGCCCTTATAACCGCCTTTCTTTTAAGGAAGACCGCCTTCAAAGGTAGTCTCTACCACTTTGTTATGGAACTGCCTCCCTACAGGCTTCCCACCCTTAGGCTGTTGCTGAGGGTGGTATGGGTTTACGTGAGAGACTTCCTCTACAGGGCTGGGACCCTCATATTTGCCGCATCGGTCTTTATTTGGCTCCTGCTCAACCTCCCGCCTGGCGTTAAAAACCCCTCTGAGAGCCTTGCAGGGCAAGTAGGCAAGACCATAGCACCCCTTTTCAAGCCCCTTGGCCTTGATGACTGGAGGATTGCCACATCCCTTATACCTGCCTTCCTTGCCAGAGAGATAGTGCTTAGCTCCATGGGCACCATATACACCGCAGAAGTTCAAAAGGAAGAGGAGCAATTCCTCTTGCCAGAAGCACTAAGGGAACAAGTCTATGGCCTTGGAAATGCCATGAAAGAGGCAGCCCTCAATGTCTTCAAACCTGTGCCCACAGCCTTTGAGGTAAAAGAGGAAGGAAGCGACAGCCTGAGGGCTCTGGTGGCAAAGAGCCTCTCCCCAGCATCCGCCTTGGCTTTTATGGTCTTTCTGCTTTTGTATACCTCATGCCTTGGAACGGTGGCAGTGATGTGGAGGGAGGCAGGAAAGGCTTTTGCACTCACATTTCTTGCATATAGCCTACTCTTGGGCTGGCTCTTTGGTTTCTTTGCATATAGGATAGGAAGTGTGATATGGAATACTTAGCACTATTTTTGTTGATGGTCTTCTTGTTTTACCTTTGGTGGAGGGGAAGGAAAGGTTCGTGCTGTAGTTGAGGGTCGTTTACAGCTCTCTTAGAAATTTACATCTTCTGTCATAATTTGCACCTATCAAGTGTTTAATATAATAAACATGGCGGCAGACATTATAGAGTGGACAAAGAATTTAGTGAAGGAGTGGTATGCTTGGGTTTTGCTTGTGCTTTTTCTTTTGTATCTTATCTCTACCTACAACAGGCTTATAGGCTTAAAGAACAGGGTATCCGAGGCGAGGGCTGGGATGGATGTTTATTTAAAGCAGAGGGCTGATTTAGTGCCTAATTTAGTGGCTTCCGTTAAAAGATACATGGAACATGAGAGAGAACTTCTTGAGAGGATAACCCTTTTAAGGTCAAGGCTGTTAGAGGCTAAGGATGACAAGGAGAAGTTTTCTTTGGAGGGCGAGCTTGGTAGGCTTTTAGGAAGACTATTGATGGTAGCGGAGAACTATCCTACACTTAGGGCTAGTGAGAATTTTTTGGAACTTCAAAGGGCTCTTTTTGAGATAGAGGACAGGATATCTGCCTCAAGAAGGATATACAATGTGGCGGTTACAGACTATAACAATGCATTGGAGATGATACCCTCTAACTTTATGGCATCTTTAATGGGGCTTCAAAAGGCTGAGTGGTTTGAGGTAGAAGAAAAAGATAGGCAAGCTCCTAATGTTGGGGAGATGCTCAAGTGATAGATTGGAAGGCTGTAGAGAGGGAGAGGAAGAGGCTTAGAAGACTTTCTCTTTTTTATGGTTTTTTGGCTGGTTTGTTTAAAGTTTTTGTTGAGATGTATTTTTCTTTCTTTTTTATTTTTGTTTTCTTACCTTTTCTTGCAAAAATTTTTTTAAAAAAGGATACTTGGGCTTGGTATTGGTATCTGATTTTTGTATTTGTTTTTTTGTTTCAAGGGTTTCTTTATGTGATTTTTTCTGCTGTGGAAGAAGATATTTACAAGTGGTGGCGGGCATATTATTTTAGGCATGCTTTACTTCCTTTCATTAAAAGCAATTTACCAGGCTTTAGGTATAAGTATCACAAGTTCTTTAGTAGAGATGAGTTTTTAGCCTTTTATCTTTTTCATGATAGTCCTTTTCCAGAGCATTACACAGGCAGGGACTATCTAAAAGGTTCTTACAAGGGCAAGCCTTTGGAATGTTCTTGGGTCAGTTGTGGTTATTACGATACTGATGAGCGTGGCAATAGTGTTTATGTGAGTATTTTTAGAGGTCTTATTCTAAAGCTAAGCTTCCATAAATCCTTAGATGGGGCTTTGCTTTTGTATCCTGATGGTCCCTTTTCTTTAAAGGGCTTTAACAGATACCGTTTAGACAGTGAGGAGTTTAACAGAAGCTTCCATGTTTACTCAGATAGTGAGTTTAATGCTTTTTATGTTTTAGACCATGCTCTTATGGAAAGACTTGTGAAGTTCAAAAAGGCTTATCCTAAGGTAAGGTTCTCCTTTGTCAAAAACACTCTCTACATTGCTCTGCCAGACTTTTATCTTTTCTACATACCTTCCATAGACCAGTCTGT
>JAXSPD010000059.1:0-9456 GCA_037926845.1 Candidatus Pampinifervens yunnanense
GTCAGAAGCCACGGTTACATTTCCTATGTTAAAGCTCTCGCAGAACCTCTTTTCCGCAAAGGGAAGGTCCATGGATACTACTGTGACATCTACGCCTTTTAAACCCGCCAGCATTTCGTTAAACTTTTTGGTCTCTGTTTCACAAACAGGTGTATCAAGGGATGGCACCGTTATTATCACCTGAACTACTCCCTTTGCACCGCCTATGGCTTTTTCCTGAAGGTCTTTTGTAACAACTACAGCCTCTGGAGCTCTATCACCTACAGAGAGTGCTGGTCCCGACAAGGCAACAGGATTTCCCTTTAATGTAACCGTTTGAGCCATGTTAAAACCTCCTTTTTAAGTTTATATGGAATTTTAAAAGAATTTGCAAGAAGACTGCAAGATGATACACATCAGCATGGATTATAAACTATAATACTTGTCAAGGGTTTTCGTCAATCCCCCCCATTTTCCTATACTTTATTTTGTTTTGTTTCTCTCTTCTCTTTTCTGGCTCTGCTATATTATTACTGTGGATATAATTTGCTATACGCTTACACCTGATGATATTGACCAGTTGGCTGAGTATAAAAAGCTTCCTGCCTCTCGTATGGCTCGCTTGGAGGACTTCCATATCTATGGTAGGCTGTACCCCGCTTGGTATCTTGCTTCTCTTTCTTCTCTTCCCGTTGTTTCTGGCTATCGTGTAAGCACTCCAAAAATGAGATATTTCAGAAGGTCATATTATGCTTGGCTTCGTTATATTTCTATACCTAAGAGAAACTGGCTTTTTTTGACGCTCACCGTTTCAAGGGATTATGACTTTTTTACCGCTTGGGTCCATATAGGCTCTTGGGTGTCCGCTTTTCTAAACAGAATGAGAAATTACTTTAAAAAGCAGGGCATAAAGATAAGCTACTTTTGGGTGATTGAAGTTCATGAGGATGGATATCCACATGTACATATTTTAATTTCTTTTCCTTTTGTCAAGCTAAGTCAGGTTTACGCTTGGTGGAAAGATGAAAAGGGTAAAAACATATCAGCTTTTCAGGGTTTGGATATTGAGTTTATAGGCAAGAATGTTGAAAAAGTAAAGGCATACTTACTAAAGTACATGGTAAAGTCTCATAGTAAATACTGGTCTTTTGGTGTTAAGGGTGATGTGCGTTCTTTCTTGAGTGGTAAGGGTTCTATAGCTGTTTTAGTGAGGTGGTCTACTCTCGTTATGTGGTTCTACCGTATAAGGCTTTTTGGCATGTCAAGGGACTTTCTCAAACCTTCCCATGATTCTTCTCCTTCTTTTTTTTTAGGCTTTATCCCTCTCACTGTTCTTTATTCGCTCAGATATGAGCCTTATCTTATAAAGTTCTCTGAGTTTCTCCGGGGGCTCTACTACACTGAGACATTAGATTTAGACACTTATCTGCCCGTATTTAGGTAGTTTTAAACTTCAAATAGTGTAAACTTTGCGGAAAGTGAAGCTATATGAAAACTTTATTCTGGCTACCTTGTTTGACATTTCTTATTTTCTCTCTTATGTTGTTTGTCAGTCAGGAGGTAATAATATGGCTAACAATGGGATGGGTTCACCTCTAAAGTTGAAGGTTATGCTCGTGGAAAAGCGTAGAATATGGGAGAAAAATGGTAGGCAGGGTGCTATATACCAGCTTTATGGTCAGCTTGTCAATGAGCAGCCTAATTTCCCCCTTTATCTTGTAGTGACTGCCCCTGTTACATATCCCATTTCCCCGGGTGCTGTGATTGATGTTCCCATTTCTGGACTGACTGTCTCTCTCGGAGATCCTCTCTCTTCTGGCATGTTTGAGGAGTTTCCTCTTCCTGCTTCAGTTCCTGAGGGTAAAAAGTGATGACAGGTATGGATGCTATTATTGCTGAGGTGGTATCTGCCTATACTGCGGCTTTTGTTGGCTCGGTTCCTTTTTTCACTGGTGCTTTCTTTCTCATATGGGCTCTGACTTTGCCTATATGGATACTAAAGAGGTTATGACATGGGTATGAGCAAGAAAAAGCTAAAGTTCCTTTATGATAGGTCTTTGCTCTCTTTCATGGAGCTTTTTATGGATGATAGTGCGTTGGTTAAAAAGGTGGTTCTGGCTGTGATAGATGAGATTGAGCCTATACCTCCACTTGACTGGAAAAAGGGCAAAGATGATGCTGTATATTGGCATAGTGCTTATCAGATGGTTTATAAGTTCTTGCTAAATAAATACGCTCTTGAAAAAGCTAACCAGTTAACTAATGAGCTAACCAGTCATGACACCTTCCCCCAAAAATCTTTTAAAGGAGGTTAGCTATGGATATACTAAATCAGGCTCAGCAAGCTGTTGCTCAGTTGACAGGTGGTATAGAGTCTCTACTTTCTGCTGTTGCTTCCATTCTCATATTCTTCTTGGTTTACAAGGTGGTTAAGAAGGCTCTTAGCCGTGCGTAAGTCTCCCCCTTATCTCCACCCCCTCGCCCCTCTTTTTATGCTGTTCTTGCTGGTAGGGTTCTCCCTGCCGGCGCTTGCTTGTATTCCTGTTCATACTCATGATCAGAATGGTAATAATCTTGGTGATAAGTGTCTTTGCATTGGTGAATTTGTATATTTTATGCCTTATGAAAACTGCCAGCCTTATGTGGACCAGTTTGTTTACGATTGTCTTTTAGATGGTTCTACATACTCCTGTTCATATATAGGTACTCCTGATTTAGCTGACCAGTATGGTTTTCCTCCTGCTCTTCAATATGACTGCTCTTCTTTTCCCTGTAAGTCTGTCTCTTCTTCTTCCAGCTCTTCTGGCTTTGATTGTCAAAAGATCAGAGATCTTATTGATACTGTCAAGGCTGTAGATACTGCCTTTGTTCGTTATGTTTCAGCTTCTGCCTTCGTTATTGGTCTCTTCTCTGCATCTTTTGCTGTTTTGAGGGTCTAAAATGTGGGGTGTACTTCTTTTGCTTCTTGTTTCTCTCTCTTTTGCTCAAAGTCAGTGTGAGTGCACTCAGTATGTGGCTGCACTTCAGGAGCTAAATATGACTCTGACGGATTTAAAGCTTCACTTTCTGGCCGGTGTGGTGGGTCTTGCCTCTGTTCTTGGCTCTCTGGCTGCTGTAATAACCAGCTCAGCCCTGAGGTCCAAAAATGATTAGCATTTTGTTGGTGCTTTTGCTTCTGTTTGGCTTCGGCTATTCTGCTCCTCAGTGTTCTTTTCAAACTGTCAATAATCGTCAGGTTTGTGTCTGCACTGATAGAGGCTCTTTCCAAATAGTTGATGATGTATATTGTTCTTCTGATTGCGGGTGTTCTTTCTCTCAGGCTTGGAATGACTTTACTAATGCAGTCAAGCAAACCCCCATTTTTAACTTCCTCAGTGGTTTCTCTCTGAATGTTTCTGGCACTCCCCCGCCCCCCATTCCTGTGCATCTCCCTCCCTTTGTGGATACTACCATAGATATCGCCTCGCATCCTTTGATGCTTTTGCTCCTTCAGACGCTCAAAGTAGCTTGGACACTCTTTGGCACTATACTTGCATATTTCATTATTTTTAGAAGGTGAAAAGATGAGGCTGACTCTGCCTCTTCTCTTTCTCCTTTTTCTTTTCTCCTTCTCCTTTGCTCAGGAAACTGTCAGGATCAAGCTTGGCATGCGCATTCCGGATATGCCTACTACTTCCAATGCAGATGCTATATTTTTTCTCCAGTCTCTTCTTCAAAGCTCTCAGCAGTACGATGCTACGTTGAAAATTCTTGAGGATATGTGGTCTCGTTCCCCGGATATAGATCAAACTGCGCTTGGTGATTTGAGGATGAAGAGACAAGCTCTTGAGAATGCTATAGAATCTTTTCGTTCTGCTGAGGAAAAGTATGTTTCCTTTCTTCTTGGTGGATCTCTAGCTGTATCTACTACTGCTGTTGCATATGACACTCAGTTTGCCATCAGACAGCTCATGCTTGCAACAGCTGAAACTATAGAAAGTCTTCGCTCTTTCCTTCCTAATCTGTCTGAGTATTTCCCGGATCATTCCTCCATTCTTAAGAAGTTTCTAAATCTTCAAGTACTGAATGACACAATCGCTTTCAATACACTGGCTTCTCGTTTGCTTTCCTCCCTTTCCGATCTTTCCAAGCTTGGCTTCTACTTTTTTACATCGCCTCTTTTGGATTTTGGTTATGTAAACCTTGTAGAGGAGGATATGCTTCGCTTGCACCGCATGATGGATATCTATGTGGAAAACATACAGGGTATTCTTGAGCTGGATATTCCCGGTCTCGTACGCTTTCCTCTCTCTCCTGCTGTGTTTGATTTCCCTTTCTCGAATCTGTCTATTTGTCAGTTCGGTAGCTCTAGGTGCTACTATGTTTCTGGGGATTGTCTTTTTGACTCTTTGGGAAATTTAGTGTACGGGTATATGTATATAGGTAGACAAGAGCCATATCCATATTTGAGGAGTCAGTACCTACAATCACAAGGTTTGCCCGTCAAATTCCCAAATGTGGATATTTCCGTAAACCTTGGTCCCGGCTGTCAAATCTGCGACGTTTCTGGTGGTGGCTCTATTGCCTGTCGTCCGTGCGATACTAGTGATCTTTGGTATGGTTTACGCAATTCTCTCCCGTTTGTTTTGCTAGATTGGAAGCTCAAAGTCCTAAAGCATGTTTTGGCTATGGTGTACTGTCTGAATCCGGAGGCGGATCCCTACTACGCTGAGGTTGCTGGTCCTCCCCCTACGACTTGTGATTGTGTGGGTAGTACAGGACTAAATCAGTATGGTGTGATATACCCCAGTGTTGATTGTTCGTGGTGTGGTGTTAACTGTCCTGTTTGCGAGTTTAAGAAAAATCTAACCTACAGGACAGCCATGGAATATACTGCTACTCTGTCCTCTGGTGTGTACTATACTTGCAGCCTTTCTGAGCAGCCTTCTGACTTCTGGATCTCTCCTTGCAAGGTGGGTACAGATGGGTATTTTAAAGCTGGTATTGACTGTAAACTGCAGGGTGTATACACACCTCGGGAGGCTGGCACAATAGCTCTTCCTCTCCCGGATTTTCGTCTTTCAAAGAAAAACTGTGCTGGTATTGCCAGCTGGGAGTACAAGCGTGTGGTGCCTCCGTTTGACCCATATGTATACCCTGAGCCGGATCCGCTGCCTCCCCCTGACCAGCTGAGTGACGAGGATAAAAAACTTGTTAATGATATTAATGCTCTGAATAGGTTTGCATATGAGCTCCAAAAAGAGCTCCTGAGGTATCCATATGTGATTTCTATCCCATACATTGATCTTGCCGTTTCTAGTTTTCCTGATACTGCTATTAGCTCTACTACTTTGCTTTCTCCTGATATTGTGATTTCGCCTGATATTGCATTTTCTCCATTCTTTGTACCTCTTCTGAACGGTGATATTCAGGTGGTTTTTGATACTACTACTCTTGTACCTTACATAAACTGGCTTCTTTCTGAAGAGGCTCGGGCTGCTACAGGTTTGATAGATGCTGTGATTCCATATCTCCCAGATACTACGGATGAGTGCAAGGCTCAGGAGGGTATGATGTATGCTAATTTTGATGACCTCAAAGATGTTCTTGTAGGTTCCTATAAAGGTATTGCTATAGTCTTTGGCTTCACTTCTGCTATTTTTGCCTCCGCTTCTATACTTCGTGTATTTTTATACCTTAGAAGGAGGTTCTAAGCATGTGTGCCGTTTACTGTGCGCTTGTCAAGTTTATGTCTGCTATTTTCTCCCTTGTTGTGGGTGCCCTAAGTCTTATATCCATTCCTATAGCTCCTCTTAATTCTGTGTTTGTGGATAACTGGTTTCTGGCTAACTCTGGCATTCCTCAGGCTATAGGTATCATCGGCTCTGCTCTGATGGTCCGTCTTTCTCTTTCTCTTATACCCTTCTTTAGGCTATGATTATTTTCATTACTGGCACACCCGGAGCAGGTAAGACATATTACTCTGTTCTTCGTATGCTTGATGACCTCAAAAAGGGTGTCCTCGTTGTCTCTAACATAGATGGCGTTTCAAAAGAGAAGTTTGAGTTTTATCTGGGCAAAAGTGTTAACTTCATGACTTTTGATGAGTTTTTAAGCTTTGCTCTCTCCCTTGTTAATATGCGATATGACGGCAATTATAGGAATGCCTTCCTCACTATCCTAAATGTGGACTACTGGAAGAGGTATATTATCCCAGCTCTCTACCAGCAGGGTATAAAAAAGGTGGTCTTTTATCTTGATGAGTTTCAGTCTATTATTGATGAGGACACTGACCTGACCCAGCCTCAGAAATTCTTCTTTGACTATCATCGGCACCTTGGCATAGACATATACATCATCACCCAGAGCATACAGAGGATGAGCAAAGCCATCAGAAATCTTGTAGAGGTGGAGCTCAGGCTCGTCTCTCTGCGTATGTTTGGGCTGGAAAGCTTTTTCGTCTTGAAGACTTTAATAGGTGGTGTTCCTGTAAAAAAGAAGGTAATGAAGTACAAGCCTGAGATATTTGCTCTCTATCGCTCGCTTTTGGTGGAGCATATGAAGGGTGTAAGAGGGCGTCCTCCTGTGATGCTTTTTGTTGGTATTGCAGTTTTGCTTTTCTCCATATATTCCGGATACTCTTATATGAAATCGGCTGGTGGTGTGCTTCCCAAGCAAACAAAAACACAGCAAACACAAGCACAAGCAAAAGAGAATAGCTTTACAAGGAGTTTATGGCTGGGCTCTAATTCTTTGCCTGAGCCTTCTTATCCTTCTCCTTCTTCTCCTCCTTCCTCCTCTCCTCCCTCTTATAATCCCCCCTCTTATAAAGAGAGTGTGAGTGCTTACTTACCATCTTCGGGTTCCTCCCCTGCTCCTGCCCCCTCTGGTTCCTCTGGCTATGGTCGTATAGTTATTGAGTATGTGTCCTCCTCTAAGAGTAATAGGGATAGCTTTTCACTTCCGGAAGGTCCTACTATTAAGGAGATTCCTTAACCAGCCCCCACAAAGTAGCCCCCACATTCCAGCCCCCGCCAGCGCATCAAGTAGCACCCACGCTCTGAAACCAGCTCCCCCACGCTCACCAAAGGAAATGCAAATTTCCTTTTGCCCCCCCGTTGGTTTTCTACAAAGCGCACCGCTCACGGCCTGTCAAGGGTCATGCCGTAAGGCATGACGAGCGTAAGCGAGCTTGCCCTTGACAGGCCGTAAATTTGCGGTGCGCTATATTTTTCTCTTCCGGGGGGGCAAAAGGAATTATCTTCTTTCTTTTTTTAGTTCTTTTTTAGAAAGGGTGAGGTGGTTAGTTGGCTGGTGGGTGGTGGCAGGGCGTCAGCCTGCACACCACCAGACGGGTAGGGGTGAGTGGGCTTGTTATATATATTTAACTAATTCAAAACTGAGTTTGGGGGTCTGGGTTTATATGTCTAAGCTTTTTAGCAGTATTTTAAATAGTGCTCCCTGTAGTAGTGCTATTTCTTGGAGTTCCAGCTTCATCGCTATTCGGTTTTGCTTCTCTCCCTTTTTTCCCTGCTCAATTGCTATAAATACTTTCCCGTTGCTGTTTTCTACTGTGAGCTTTTTCCACTCTTCGGTTTTGTCGTTGTACCTGAAAAACTCTATCCTTTTTCCGTTTCCGTTTTTAGTTTGTTCCATTGCTTCTCCTCCTTGCTTGGATGTGGTTCTTCACTCTCACTTTTCCGTTTTTGAGCTTCCATGTGGCTAATCCTCTTAGCTCTATCCTTGCTCCCTTGAGTACCTCTCTCCTGATTGTCTCTATGAGTGCCTCCAGTATCTCCCTCGCTTGCTTCTCGTTGTAGCCTGTTTCTTCTGCCAGTAGTTTTATTATTGTCTGTCTGTTGTGCTTCATGGTTTGCCTCCTTTTGGAAAATTTCTTGGTGGAAATAAACTTGATGCTCCGCACCCTCCATGGGTTCGGAAATATCTTTACACTCCACCAGTTTTAGCATCTCTTTATATATCTCAAGGTTTTCTACTGTTCTGGATAGTTCAAAGGCTTTTATTTTGTTTAGTTGTGAGCTTCTTAGTCTTTCTATGTTCTTCTCAATCTCGCTAATCTTAAACTTCAGGACTTCTTTATAATGTAGCCTGTGCTTTAGTGCGTAATATACAAGTTCAAAGAGCCGTGAGAGAAATTTGATATATCTCTTTTTAAAGTTCCATCCGCCGTAAACTCGTGCCTTGAGTATGTCCGTAAGTGGTAGGTAGTAGCTGTTTTTTCTGTGTGCCAGCCTGAAGAGGTTGAAAAACTTTCCCTTTATTTCTGTCCTTGCTTTATCTGTTTTCACTTTGTTTATGCTGGTTCCTGACTGCTCTCTTATGGCTCCCATCAATGTGTAGCCTATGAAGGCATCTACTGAGGGAAAGTTCTTGATATCCCAATAGTAGGCTATGAGGGTTGCTATGAGTATGTCTCCTCCAAAGTATGGGAAAGATGATAGTATGGGATAATCTGGGTGGTTTCTGGCTATGCTTTTTAGCTCCTCCTCCAGCAGTTTCTGGCTTTCAATGGTGGTTTTAAGCTTTTTTAGTTCGCTGAGTGCTAACATGCTAAGTGCGTGAGGAGTGTTTTTTAGCTCTGCCTCAATCTCAGTTAAAGACTTTAGAAACTTGTCTCTTTTGAGGTTGTAGTATTCTTTGTATGGAAAGATTATAGCCGTGTATTGCATGAGTCTGTTCATTGTTCTTGTGAGGTCTTTTTCGTTCCGGATGTGCTGTCTTACTATAGCCCTTAGGTTTATCATTGTAGGAAAAAAGGGTTTACAGTATTTTCTTTTTGTTTTGTCAAGGAAAAAAAGCCTAAGGTAATAGGCATCTATAAAATCATCTTTCCTTCTATCCCTGCCGTGTCTGAATGCTTTGAATTCTTTTCCATCTGCTATGTAAACCTTTGCTCCTGCATCTTCAAAAATGTAAGCCCATCTGATGCCATAGGCTCCTGTCTGCTCTAAAACTACCGTGCTTTCTTTTACAAGCTCTTTTAGTAGCTCCAAGTCTTCATCTGTAATCTTGTATTTTTCCTTTCCATCGTGTAAAATAATAAAGTCCTTCGCTACATCACAGCCGTAAACTTTCATCTCTCCTTCCTCCTTTTTAAATTAAGGAAGGTAAGGGTCGGAATTATAATCCTCTGCCCCCGTAATGGAGGCAATAATAAAAGTCTCCGCCCTCTTACCTTCCTTACTTACCTGCATTATGTTGAATATTGTAAGATAATAAAAGGACAATTTTGATATGGCAAGAGCGGTATTAGAGATAGATGCTGATGCCATAAGGCAAAACATAAAAGCTATAAGGGATTTTTCTGGCAAAAGGGTCATAGCGGTTGTCAAGGCGGATGCTTACGGTATTGGCGCTGTGCACATATGCCCTATACTGGAGGCGCTTGATGAGGTGTCTTCTTTTGCAGTCGCTTGCGTTGAGGAGGGTATAGAGCTTAGAAAGGCTGGTATTCCGACCTGGCCTCGGTGCTTCCCG
>JAXSPD010000060.1:0-9207 GCA_037926845.1 Candidatus Pampinifervens yunnanense
TTGAACCTTGGAAAGTTTATATAAAGGATATGGAAACAGAAGAAGAGTTTGAGGGATTAGAAGACCTTAGAGAATTTAATGCAGAAAGGGTGCCGCAGCCCCTTCTCGGATGGCTTTTAGACCGTTGGGCTTTTGAATATCTAGAGGAAGACATGGCTTTTACAGAAAGCTATGAAGTGCTCCTAGAAGACCTGCTTATGCATGCACAAGGCAGACACTTTGAGGCAGGTAGCCTCATAAAGCAGAAGGTTGAGACATATCTAAGGTTAAGGTTCTACCTTCTTTTGAAAAAGCTTGCCCCCGTGCAGGAACTATCTGAGCTTTTAGAAAAGGCGGATAGCCTTGGGATAAACATAAGGGACCAGGAGGTTAAATTCTGGATGGAGATATACATAGGCAAAAGGGTCTTAGAAGGTATGTCAGAGGAAGAGGCAGGGCGGATGGTTGCCTTTGTGAGAGAATACAACAGGGTGGTTGGCAGGTATGAACTTATGATAAACCTCTGGGAGCTTCAAAACTGGGCTTGGGAAAACAGAGAAAGGCTAAGCCCTGAGGTTCTTAGGCTCCTTGAATTTGCGTAAAATACTACTATGGCTTCAAGTTGCCTCTTTACAGACCTCTACGAGCTTACCATGGCACAAGCATACCTTGAAGCTGGAAAAAAAGGAAATGCAGTCTTTAGCCTCTTTGTAAGAGATCTACCAAGAAACAGGAACTTCCTCGTTTCTTGTGGCCTTGGACCTTTGCTGGAAGCCGTTGGTGATTTCAAGTTCAGCAAGGAAGATCTAAAGTATCTCAAGTCTCTTGGGCTTTTCAAGGATTGGTTTTTGGACTACCTTGAGCAGTTTCAATTCAAGGGCAACATATATGTCATACCAGAAGGAAGGGTAGTTTTTCAAAGGGAACCACTGGTTCAGCTGGAGGGTCCCCTGCCAGAGGTGCAAATATTGGAGACCTTGGTCATAAACATAGTGCATTACAGCACGCTCATAGCCTCAAAATCCGCAAGGTGCTATCTAGCTTCTGGGGACAAAGCCCTTGTGGACTTTGGACTGCGTAGGGCTCATGGACTTCATGCAGGGCTTCTTGGGGCAAGGGCCTGCTACATAACGGGCTTTGCAGGCACCTCAAACCTCCAGGCAGGCAAAAGCTACGGTATCCCTGTCTTTGGCACCATGGCTCACTCCTTTGTGTTGGTCTTTGAGGACGAAGAAGAAGCCTTTAGATCCTTCGCAAGGAGTTTTCCCGAGAAAACCATCTTCCTCATAGACACCTACAATACTCTTGAGGGAGCAAAAAAGGCTATAAGGCTTATGAAGGAGGGCATAAGGGTTGTGGGGGTAAGAATTGACAGCGGGGACCTCCTAAGCCTTTGCAAGGAGGTAAGAGGGCTCTTTGATAGAGAGGGCTTCAAAGATGTAAAGATAGTGGTAAGCGGGGGACTAGACGAGGAAGACCTGCAGACCCTTATCCAAGGGAACGCTCCCGTGGATATTTTTGGTGTGGGCACCAAGGTCCTTACCTCTGCAGATGCACCTTACCTGGACATAGCCTACAAGCTAGTGGAATACGAAGGAAAGCCCAAGTTCAAGCTAAGTCCTGGAAAAGAAACCTTTCCCTACAAGAGGCAGGTAATAAGACACTACGAAGAGGGTCTCATGGCCTTTGACGAGGTTGTCCCATACAGGGAGGGCGGGCTCGTGGAGCTCATATGCAAAGAAGGAAATCCTACAAAGCCCCTGCCAACTCTCAAGGAGATTAGGGAAGTCTTTATGCAAGACCTATCCAAAATGCCCAGCTGGATGAGGTCTCTCAGAAAAGAAAAGGAGTATAATGTTTTATTGAAGGAGGTTTAAAGATGAGTAGGAGACCTGCCATAGAGGAAGCCCTTAAGAAGGTGTCCTCAAGGTATGAGCTTGTGCATGCAGCCGCTAAGAGGGTAAGCCAGCTCCTAGAAAGGGGCGAGGACATCTTTGTAAGGGACAGGTCAAGGGGCGAGCTTATAAAAAAGACCTTTCAAGCTATAGAGGATATAGCCCAAGGTAAGGTGCAGGTAGTAAAACTCAAGAAGGGACCAGAGAATGATTAAGACGCTGGAGTTTCTCCATCTTTTTTTTGCCATAATTTGGATAGGGGGCATGGTCTATAGCCTACTCTTTTTGAGGCCCTCTCTGAAGGATCTTCCTAACGAGGAGCACAGGCATAGGCTACTTGGTGCGGTTTTTTCCAGGTTCTTTCCTGCGGTTTGGCTTTCCATACTTGTCCTATTTATAACGGGCATGGGGCTTTGGCATGGCTACAGAAGGGACTTTACCGAAAATCCGCTGTTTCATACCAAGCTCTTCCTTTTTGCCCTTATGACCGCAGTGTTCGCCTACATATACATCTTCCTCTTCAAGAGAGGCAAGCTCTCTCACATTCCAAACCTCATATGGGTAAACCTCTTCTTTGGCATTTTAATCCTCCTGATAATCACCTACATAAGCTAGCATGCTTTTCCTTTTGCTACTTCTGCCGCTTCTTGTATATGCCCAGCTACCAACAGAGTATAGACTACTTACGGAGTATCTTTCAAGCAAGGACGCCTCAATAGGCTACAGAATATTGAGAGAATACCCCGATGCGGTCTTTAAGGATGACCTAAGGCTATTAGTGGCAAAGGAGGAGATAAGGAAAGGGAAAAGGCAAGATGCCAGTAGGCTTTTGATGGATATAAACCCCAAGAACCTTAGAGCAGACTTAAGGGGGGAGTATGTAAGCCTCTGGAAGGACCTAGGGCTTGACCCAAAGGTGGGTTTTTTGAAGTCTCCTGTGCTTTTTAGAGAGTTTATACCACAGATAAGGCTTAACGCAGAGGAAGCCCTCTCTGCTGCAGAGGAGCTTTACAGAAGAAGATATTACAGGGAAGCTGTCGCCCTGCTTGATGGCTTGGATTTTGACAGAGTTTGCCACATGTTGGGCATGTCCTTGAAGGCCATAAGAGAGGCAGAAAAGGCACTTGAGGTTTTTCAACAATGCCCTGACGGTAGGTCAAAAGCCGAGCTGGCAGTCATGTATTACGAAATGGGGCAGAAGGATAAGGCGGAGGAAGTTTTATCTTCCCTTGTAGATAGAAGTCTTCTTTCAGAAGCCCTTTTTAGAATAGCCAGGATCAATATCCACAGGGGAAACTTTCAAGAAGCTATAGGTTATCTACAAAGGATGGACCCCTCTTACAGAAGGGATTTTAACCTTGGCTTGTCCTATTATGCTCTTGGGGATTATGAAAAGGCCTTTGAGCACTTTCTTAACTCCACTAGGAACAGCACAAGCAAAGAAGAGATTTCTGGGGGATACTTCTGGGCATACAAAAGCGCTCTACTTCTTGGAAGAGAGGATGCGGGCGATTATCTGGTCAAGGCCTCAAATGGGACAGGTTTTTACCATGCGGTTGCAAGCTCCATGCTGGGATTGCCAGTGGCAAGCAGAGCCTTGAGGGTGGTGATGGAGGATGAAAGCTTTCCAAAGACCGCAAGGCTGATAAAAGCCATATGGGAGGCAGGTTTTCCAGAGTATGCAAGGCTGGAGGCCTTCAAGAGGCTAAGGGAACTATCCGCCTCCGATATAATTGCCCTATCTCGTCTTGACCCCCATCTTGCGGTAAGGCTTGCGGTAAGAAGGTATGGCTATGGAAGCCTTGTATATAATGCGGTGGCTTTCCCCAAGCCCTATAGGAGTATGGTGGAAAGAGCCTCAGAAATATACTCTATAGAAAGTGCCCTCATATACGCAGTGATGCGTCAGGAGAGCCTCTTTGACCCTTATGCGGTGTCTGTGGCTAACGCCAGGGGGCTTATGCAACTCATAGACAGCACCGCCCAGTATATGGCAAGAAGAGAGGGCATAAGAATAAGAAACATCTACGACCCAGAGACCAACATACTGCTGGGAACTGCATACCTAAGGTATTTGCTTGACCAGTGGGGGGGAGACTTAGTTAGAACCCTTGCCAGCTACAACGCAGGACCAAGCAGGGTAAGGAACTGGGCTCAATACCCAGACCATTATCTTTTCATAGAGACCATCCCTATAAGGGAAACCAGGGATTATGTCAAGAGGGTGCTATACAACTACTATGTCTACTCTGAGCTCTTAAAGTAGGTCCACTGCCTTGTTTATCCTCTCAAGGGCAAGGTCTATGTCCTCCTGCGTGTGTGCGGTGCTTAGGAACCAAGCCTCAAACTGGGCCGGAGGGATGAGCACTCCCTCTTTAAGTAGAGCTCTGAAAAATCTTCCAAAAAGTTCTCTGTCGGACCTCTTTGCGGTCTCATAGTCGTATACCTCCTCCTCTGTGAAGAAGAGGGTAAACATAGAGGCTATCTGGTTTATCCTGTGAGGAATGCCTCTTCTAGCAAGTATCTCCGATATACCATGCGTGAGCCTCTTGGTGAGCCTTTCAAGATCTTCGTAGGGGTTTAGCCTGAAGAGTTCTCTAAGGGTTGCAATACCAGCCACCATGGAAAGGGGGTTGCCTGACAAGGTCCCTGCCTGATATACAGGACCTTCTGGTGCTACCATTTGCATTATCTCCCTTCTGCCTCCGTAGGCACCAAGTGGCATGCCACCTCCTATTATCTTGCCCATGCAGGTAATATCTGGGTCTCTGCCCAAAAGCTCTTGGGCTCCACCCTTTGAGAGCCTAAAGTTGGTGATAACCTCGTCGCAGATAACAAGGGCACCGTGTTCTCTGGTTATCTCCCTTATGCTCTCTAAAAAGCCTGGCTTTGGCAAGACCACACCCATGTTGCCAGCCACAGGCTCCACTATAACGCAGGCTATCTGCTCTCCGTATTTTCTAAATACTTCCCGCAAGGCTTCCACATTGTTGTAAGGTATTACCAGGGTCAGACTTGCTACTTCCTCTGGAACACCCGGAGTGCCGGGTATACCCAGTGTGGCAACGCCAGAGCCCGCACTTACCAAAAGGCTATCCCCATGCCCATGGTAGCATCCGTCAAACTTGACCACATACTTTCTCTTTGTGTAGCCCCTTGCCAGCCTTATGGCGGACATGGTGGCCTCTGTGCCGGAGGAGACAAACCTCACCATCTCCACAGAGGGCATGGCAGAAACCACAAGCTCTGCAAGATCTATTTCATGCTGGTTTGTTAACCCATAGGAAAGTCCCTTCTTTGCCTGCTCCTCGAGGGCAGAGACCACCGCTGGATGAGAGTGCCCCAGTATAAGGGGTCCCCAGGACATGAGAAAGTCTATGTATTCTTTGCCTTCCACATCCCAAAGCCTTGAGCCCTGAGCTCTGGAGACTATTATGGGTTCACCACCCACCGCCTTGAAAGCCCGCACAGGAGAGTTCACACCGCCGGGCATAAGCCTCTTCGCCCTCTCAAAAAGCTCACTGTTTTTCATTTAAACCCTCCACATCTTCTGGGTAAGAGTAAACTTCAAAGCCATATTCCTTTGCAAGTTCCAGGGCATCTGCGTCCACCATGGGTGATATAACCAAGACCCTGTCTGCATGCCTGCCTTCTCTCTTCTGGTAGAAGTCTACCTTTCTTTTCAAGACAAACACATCAGACTTGCTCACAGAAGACTTTATCCCCGCAACTATAACCTTGCCATCCCTTATGATAAGGTCCAGCCCCACCTGGTCGGGTCTGCCAAAGACCACACCCTCTGGGTCATAGGCAAGATGCCTTTCAACCCTTACCGGAAAGTCTTCTTCAAGGATGCCCTTTATGGCTTCCCTAAAAGAACTTTCTGCCCTCAGCCCCCACCTTGCACCCAAAGCGCCAATGCCAGCGTCATACTTCCTGTGGAGCTTTTTTATCTCCTCCATAAGCTCCCTGTTTATCCTCTGCTGTTCTTCCCATCTTTTTTCTTGCTCTTCTCGGAGCTTTACCAGCTCATCGCCTAACCTGACCACTTCTCTGTAGAGTTTATCCAAATGGTCTTCTGTCTTCTGCCTGTCTGCAAAGTAGCTGGACAGCCCGCTGACCACATAGTCTCTCAGCTCTGGCTCTTGCAGGACCTTTTTCAAGAAGCGCTTTGCCTTTTCTACAAAAACTTTTTTTGCCATGGCTTGACTTATATTATATTATCTTTACTTCTAAACTCCTCTGGAGGTAGTGAAATGGCAAAGGTGCTGGGCCTCAAGTGCAGAGAATGCGGAAGGGAATATCCAATAGAACCCATGCATGTATGCGAATTTTGCTTTGGTCCTCTTGAGGTGCTCTATGACTACGAGGAGATAAAAAGGAAGGTTAGCAGGGAAAGGATACAAGAAGGTCCCAAGAGCCTCTGGAGGTATATAGACCTTCTTCCAGTGCAAGAGCCAAGGGTGGGGCTCAGCGCAGGGCTCACGCCCCTAAAAAAGGCAGAAAACCTTGGAAAGATCCTTGGGCTTGAAAATCTATACATAAAGGATGACTCGGTGAACCATCCTACGCTCTCCTTTAAGGACCGGGTAGTTTCTGTCGCCATATCCAAGGCAATAGAGTTTGGCTTTGATACGGTGGCTTGTGCCTCCACAGGAAACCTTGCCAACTCGGTGGCAAGCCATGCCTCACAGGCAGGCCTAAACTGTTTTGTCTTTATACCTGCAAACCTCGAGTCCCAGAAGATATACGGAAGCCTTGTCTTTGCTCCCACTGTGGTGGCGGTGGAAGGCACATATGACGATGTGAACAGGCTCTGCTCTGAGATTGCCAGTGAACTGCCTTGGGCTTTTGTAAACATAAACATAAGACCCTTTTACGCAGAAGGTTCAAAAACCCTTGCTTTTGAGGTGGTGGAGCAGTTGGGTTGGAAAGCTCCCCATGCGGTAGTAGCGCCCGCTGCCTCTGGTTCTTTGGTAACCAAGATATGGAAAGGGCTAAAGGAACTACTCAGAGTGGGTCTCATAGAGGAGCTCAACACTAGGGTCTATGGAGCTCAGGCGGAGGGTTGCTCTCCCATAGCTCAGGCGTGGAAAGAGGGCAGGGACTTTATAAAGCCCGTTAGACCCAATACCATAGCTAAATCTATAGCCATAGGAAATCCGGCCGATGGACTCTACGCCCTTCAGGTGACAAAAGAAAGCGGAGGTGACTGGGAGACTGCCACCGACGAGGAGATAATAGAAGGCATAAAGCTGCTTGCAGAAACGGAGGGAATTTTTACCGAGACCGCCGGGGGCACTACCATAGCGGTTCTCAAAAAGCTTGCCCAGAAGGGTGCCTTCAGAAGGGATGAGATAGTGGTCGCCTACATCACGGGCAACGGCTATAAAACTATGGAGGTCCTTGACAATCATCTAAAAGAGACTATACATATAAAACCAAGCCTTGCGGACTTTAAAGAGAAGATACTGGCGCGTGTTTAAACACACTGTCCATATCCTCTTTCTCCTCCCCCCTTTTTTTCTTTTTTCCTGCTCACAGGAAACACTGCCAAGAATTGAGGTCAAAACCCTAGAAGGTAAAAATGTCTACCTTTCAGATTACAAAAATACCAAGGTGCTTTTGTATGTTTGGAGCAGGACCTGTGCTGGACACAGCGAACACCTCAAGGAGCTTAACAAACTTGTAGAAAGCAAAAGAGATTACCTTATCATCTCTTATGCGGTTGCTATGGAGCCCGAAGATGTTAAAAGGAGTTACAAAGAGCTTGGTATAAAGCCCCGCTTTCTAACGCTTGTAGATCCTGCGGTAAAGTTTAACGACTATTACCCCATAACCTTCTTACCTTCTACATACATCTTTGATGAGAAGGGCAGGTTTGTAAGGAGCGCCCCCGGGCTTACTTACTGAGCATATAGTAGAACCTTTTGAGCAACTCCACGAGAGATGAATATAGGAAGGCTACACAAATAACGAAAATCAACGAACTTGCAGGAAGTGGGTACAAATTAATGAATCTACCAAGTGGGACATAGGGCAGTAAGAATCCAAAGGCTATTATCCCTAAAATGGTGAGCATGAGCATCTTAGATGGTTTACTATGCAAAAAAGCTACCCTTTCTGTCCTCAGGAACAAAAGCACAAGGCTCTGCGTTACAAGACTTTCCAGAAACCATAGGGACCTGAAGAGGTCAGGACTAGCCTTAAGGAAGTATAGAGCGTAGAAAAAGGTGGCATAGTCAAAAAGGGAGCTTACTGGCCCGAAGAAGATTATGAACTTTCTGAGGGATGTTGTGTCCCAAGAGGTAGGCTTCTTGAGCTTTTCCTCATCCACATTATCTGAAGAAAGAGTAAGAAAAGACAGGTCTGCAAGCAAGTTAAGTGTAAGAACTTGATAAGGCAAGAGTGGAATAAAAGGTAAAAGCACTGAAGCACCTATTACAGAAAACATGTTCCCAAAGTTGGAGCTAGTTTGTGTTTTTGCGTATTTCATACTATTAATAAAGGCTTTTCTACCCATAACAATAGCTTGGCTTATACCCAATAGGTCAAGCTTTGCAAGGAGTATATCCGCATTCTCCTTCACCACATCCATAGCATTCTGCACCGATATAGCAACATCTGAGGCTCGCATGGCTAACAAATCATTAGCACCATCACCTACATAACCAACCACATTACCCAGTCTCTTCAGGGCAAGGACTACATCCTCCTTTTGCATAGGGTCAAGCTCGGCAAATATGTATGTATCTTTTACAAGGACAGGCAAGGCTTCTGGAGGATAATTCCTTAAATCATCACCAGAAATAACCTTTTGTGGTAGACCGACCTCCTGCGCAAACCTACGCGCCACAAGCGCATTATCCCCGGTGATTATTCTAATATCTACGCCAAGCGACAACAGTTGCTGTATGAGTTCCTTCGCATCGGGCTTTATAGGATCATGAAGTAAGATAAAACCTGCCAGGATCATATCCCTTTCATCCTCACGCTTTATTCTATACTTTTTTACATCCTTATATGCCAAGGCTAATACCTTATAGCCTTGTTTGCTATATTTCTTGTAAACTTCTTCAATTTCTTCTTGTATTTGACCGATGTTTAATGTCTTGCCATCTAAAAGTGCATAAGAGCAAATCTCAATTACCTTTCTATACGCCCCTTTTGTTATAATTGTGTGGTTTCCATTCCCATCTTTAATTAAAACAGAGAGTCTCTTCCTCTGGAAATCAAAAGGCACTTCATCTAATTTTGAGAAGTTTTCAAGATATTTTTTGTCAGAAATAGAAATTATGGCATCGTCTATAGGGTTTTTATAGCCCGTTTGCAT
>JAXSPD010000061.1:0-9196 GCA_037926845.1 Candidatus Pampinifervens yunnanense
CTCGTTGTAGACTATGCACATCCTACAGGCACCGATTATCCTCAGGCGAGGATGGTAGCAAAAGTATGGGATGCTTATACCAAGGTCAAGCAAGCTTTGAAGTAGAGGCTTTTTCTTGTCTACCTCATACTCCACACCATCTACAAATATCCTTACCTTTTCCATAGCACACTCCTTAGATTTTCAATTTTACTGGAGTTCCTCTTTTCATGAGCTTTTCAATACCCTCCACCGCCTCATCAAAACTCGCCACTATTCCTCCAAAGCCCTTAGCAAACTTCTCCGCATCTTCCTTGTTTGCAAAGGCTATGGCGGATGGAGAGCAACATGGCATGGCGGAAGAGCCTATTACATACCATGCGGAGAAACAACTCAAAGGTCTGCAGTTTATAAAGTCCCAAGTCATACAGGACTCAATATCCTCTTCCCTTAGGCTTTTGTATAGCAAAAGCCCGCAGTGAGCACAACAAGCCCTTACAAACTTGCCTCTCTTCATTCTGTATGTAAACTCAAGCCTTTTTTCTATGGGTTTGGTGCAATAGGCACAGGAAGGGACGGTTTCTTCTATGACCTCTCCTGCCTCTTCTCTTAGGAGCAGTTCTCCATGTTTTCTTACAATCCTGCCCTCCTTCTCCAGCTCCCTCACATCCCTGTAGATGGTCATAAGGGATACGCCAAAGTGCTGGGCAAGAGCCTTTACGCTCCTGTATCCCTGTGGTATGAGCTCTATTATTTTTTCCTTTCGGTCCATGTTAAAATTATATTCCTGAAATGCCAAAACATCTAATATCTGTGAGAGACCTCAGCAAAGAGGATATAGACCTTTTGAGGCATCTCTCAAACAGGTTCAGGGACGGAGAAAGAGAAACTCTTGAAGGTGATGTTGCTTTGTTTTTTCTTGAAAGCTCTACAAGGACTCGCTTATCCTTTGAGAAGGCTTGTAGGCTTTTGGGGCTTAGAACCTATTACGCAGGCAGGGGAGAAAGCTCAATAGAAAAGGGAGAAAGTCTAAGAGATACCATAAAAACTCTTCAAGCTCTTGGTTTTAGAGCCTTGGTGCTTAGAGTTCCCTTTGTTCTCTTTCCCTACGAAGGCTACAAGGGGGAGGAAATAAGCCTCATAAATGCGGGCGATGGGACACATCAACATCCTACACAAGGGCTAATTGACCTCTTTACCGCCATAGAGGTTTTTGGTTCTTTGGAAAACCTAAAGGTGTTATACATCGGAGACATACTCCATAGCAGAGTTTTCCGTTCTGGTGCATACCTTTTTAGTCTTTACGGTGCTAAGGTTGGAGTTTGTGGACCCAAAACTCTTATTCCTTCAGACCTTTCTCCCTTTGGAGTGGAGCAGGTTTTTGATAGTGTGGATGAGGCTATTGAGTGGGCGGACTTATGCATATGGCTAAGACTACAAGAAGAAAGGTTTACAGAAAGCTACATTCCAAGTAAAGAAAGCTACTTTCTCCAGTTTGGTCTAACAAAGGAGAGATACAAAAGGCTAAAGGGCTACTTTATGCACCCAGGACCTGTAAACCTCTATGTGGATGTGGATGCGGAGGTGGTTTATCTGGACAAGTCCTTGGTTCTAAAGCAGGTGGAAATGGGTCTATACGTAAGGATGGCGGTTTTATACTGGGCTTTAAAGGATGGCTAAGATACTTCTTGGCGTTAGCTCAAGCATTGCCATATATAAGGCTTGTGAGCTTGTAAGGGAACTCATAAAGTCAGGGCATGAAGTTAGGGTTGTTATGTCTCCCTTTTCTGAGAGGTTCATAAGCAGGCTTACCTTTGAGGCTCTTTCTGGAAACAAGGCTTATGTGGACTGGGAAGATGACCCTCTTTTACACATAAACCTACCAAGATGGTCTGACCTTTTTGTGATAGCTCCATGCAGTATAAACACCCTTTCAAAAATTGCCTTAGGCATAGGAGACAACTTACTTACCACCTGTGCCCTTTCTCATAAGGGAAAACTTCTGCTCGCTCCTGCTGGGAATGTGGAGATGTATAAAAATCCAGCGGTGCAGGAGAACATAAAGAGGCTAAGGGAGAGAGGAGTGATACTTGTTGAGCCAGAGGAAGGAAGGCTTATATGTCAAGAGGAAGGACAAGGAAGGCTTGCGTCCATACAAAGGCTCCTTGATTGGATAGAGTATGCCCTAAGACCTAAGCCCCTTGAAGGCAAAAGGGTGCTAATAACCGCGGGTGCTACCAGAGAGTTTATAGACAGGGTGAGGTTTATCTCCAACCTCTCCAGTGGTCTTATGGGCTTCTCTATGGCAAGGGTTTTCAGATGGTATGGTGCACAGGTAAAGGTGGTGGCGGGCTTTACCACCGCAGAAAAGCCTCCAGAGGTGGAGCTTATAAATGTGGTGTCCGCAAGGGACATGCTTGAGGAGGTTCTAAGGCTAAGAGAATGGGCGGATATTATCCTCATGAACGCAGCAGTGGCAGACTACAGACCAGCAGATACCTATGAGGGTAAGCTGAAAAAACAGGACAGACTGAGCCTTGAACTTGTGAAAAACCCAGACATACTGGCTGAACTTGGAAGGTCAAAGGGTGAAAAGATACTAATAGGCTTTGCCTTGGAGGAAAGGGAAAAGCTAGAGGAGAACGCAATTAAAAAACTTCATGAAAAAAACCTTGACCTCATTGTGGCAAACCCGTTGGAGAGCATGGGCTCACAGGCTTATGAGAGTAAGCTCTTTTTCAAAAATGGCAGAAAAGTGGAGATAAAAACAAACACAAAGCTGTCCGCCAGCGAGCTAATATTAAGAGAGCTGATAAACTTTCTCACAAACCACTAAAAACCTCCTCCACTTCCAGTTCAAAGCCCTCCAAGACCTTAGACTTCACCTTGCCCTTCTCTGTGGCGTATGAAAAAAGCTCATAGCCATTATCCTTTAGCTCGTAAACCATAATGGTCTTCTCCAGTGGAAACACAAGCCAGTATTCTTTAACTCCATGCTTCTCGTATAGCTTCATTTTATCCGTGAGGTCTCTTTTAAAAGTTGAAGGCGATACCACCTCCACCACAAGGTCTGGCGAGCCGTATATCTTGTCTCTGACCTTTGAAGGCTCTAAAACATAAACTATGTCTGGCTGAAGAACCAAATCCTTAGAGAAAACCACATCTATTGGTGAGGCAACCACATAGCCAGAGCCTTTGCCCTCTGTCCACATGAGTATTCTGGAGGATATTTTAAGCACCACAAATTGATGTCCAAAACTCGGTGCTGGCATCTCGTATACCTCCCCGTCAATAAGCTCAAGCCGGCTCTCCTCTGGGTAGAGTTTAAAAAACTCCTCGGTGGTGAGCTTTGTCTTAAACTCCATCATAAGCCTCCAAAAATGTCCTCTACCTCCACCTCAAACCCCTCCAGCACTTTGGACCTTACTTTTCCCCTCTCTGTGGCATATGAAAGGAGTTCATAGCCATTATCCTTTAGCTCGTAAACCATAATGGTCTTCTCCAGAGGAAACACAAGCCAATACTCTTTTACACCATGCCTCTCATATAACTTCATCTTGTCCGTCAAATCCCGCTTAAAGGTTGAAGGTGATACCACTTCCACCACAAGGTCTGGGGGTATGTCAATGTTTTTTCTATTTATAGGAATGTCCCTGACCCAAACTATGTCTGGTTGTAAAACCACATTCTCCGAGAGCACCACATCAACGGGCGACACAAAAAGGTTTCCAACCTTCTTTTCTTTGACAAAGGTCCTCATGGCGTAGGCGATCCTCATAAGAACCTCTTGGTGAACCAAGCTGGGCGCTGGCATTTCATAAACCTCCCCATCAATGAGCTCAAGCCTGCTCTCCTCTGGGTAAAGTCTGAAAAACTCCTCTGCGGTGAGCCTTGTTTTAACTTCCATCACAAGCCTCCAAAGACCTCTTCTACCTCAAGCTCAAAGCCCTCAAGGACTTTTGACTGGACTTTTCCCCTTTCTGTAGCAGAAGATAAAAGTTCATAACCTTTTTCTGTTAGCTCGTAGACCATAATGGTTTTTTCCAAAGGAAACACAAGCCAATACTCCTTTACTCCATGCCTTTCGTATAGCTTCATTTTGTCTGTTAGGTCTCTTTTGAAAGTTGAGGGAGAAACTACCTCCACCACGAGGTCTGGTGCACCGTATATTTTATCCTTTACTTTTGAAAGGTCTGAAAGGTATACTATATCTGGTTGTAAGACTACATTTTCTGAAAGAACAAGGTCAACTGGTGATACCACTGTTCTATCTTTAGTTTCTGGATGTCTTAATAAAGCAGATAGCATCCTTACTATCACGAGTTGATGTTTAAAACTCGGTGCAGGCATCTCATAGACCTCCCCGTCAACAAGCTCAAGCCGGCTCTCCTCTGGATAAAGTTTGAAAAATTTCTCAGCGGTGAGTTTTGTTTTAACCTCCATAGGGAAAAATCTACTACACCACCACCTGCTTGGCAAAGAGAATCTGTGGTATTTTCCTAAGTTCCTGCATTACCTCCTCTGGCACTTGGTCGTCAAGGTTTAGTATGCCCAAGGCTATGCCCCCCTTCTTTTCTCTGCCAAGCCTAAAGCCCGCTATGTTTACGCCTGCATTACCTAATATACTACCTATCTTTCCTATAACTCCTGGCACATCTCTGTTTTCAAAGACCAGCATTATACCCTCAGGCTCTACATCCACCCGGTAGCGGTCTATCTGGAATATCCTTGGTATATGACCCTCAAGCACAGAGCCTGCCACTATTCTCTCCGTGCTGTCCGCCTTGGCTACAACCTTTATATAATGCTTGTAGTCTTCGCTCTCTTCGGAGGTAAGCTCTTCTACCCTTATGCCCCTGTCCCTTGCCACATAGCTGGCGTTTATGATGTTTACAGGGAAATCCACTATCTCCCTTAGTATTCCCATTAGCACAGCAGAGGCTATGGGATGGAAGTGCTGGGCTATGTCCCCACGCACCTCTATGTGAACCTCTCTTATGCCCTCCTCCGCCCATTGGACTAAGAACCTGCCCATCTTCTCCGCAAGGTCAAGGTGTGGTTTTATCAAAGTTAGCACTGAGAGGTCTGGGAAGGGTGCGTTTACCACATACTCTACCGTTTGACCTCTTAAGGCTTTTATAACTTGCTGAGCAACTATTACTGCAACATTTTCCTGAGATTCGTAGGTGTTGGCACCTATATGAGGCGAGAGGGAAACATTGGGAAACTTGGATATTTTTTCTATAAACTCCTTTGGTGGAGGCTCTACAGAGAAAACGTCAAGACCTACGCCCGATAGCTTACCGCTTTCCAAAGCCCATATGAGGTCCTCGTCTTTTACTATTCCACCTCTGGCACAGTTTATAAGAACCGCACCATCTTTCATAATTTCAAACTCTTTCCTGGTTATCATGTTTTTCGTCTCATGGGTCAAAGGTGCGTGAATAGTGAGGATATCTATCTGACGGAGCATGTCGTGTAGGTTGTCAAAGAGCTTTACGCCAAGCCTATCCGCCTTCTCTTTGGGAATGTATGGGTCGTAGGCATAAACGGTCATGCCAAAGGCTTTTGCCCTTATGGCAACTTGAGAGCCTATGTTCCCAAGCCCAATGATACCAAGGGTCTTGCCGTATAGCTCTGTGCCCATGAATTTCTTTCTGTCCCAGCGTCCCTCCACCATGCTGTTGTGGGCTATGTGGGCGTTCCTTATAACACTCAGCATATGACAGAGGGTTAGCTCTGTGGCACCGATAGTGTTGGCGCCGGGCGTGTTTATAACCAGTATGCCCCTCATGGAAGCCGACTCTATGTCCACATTGTCCACGCCTACGCCCGCCCTTCCTATCACCTTGAGTTTTTCCGCCCTCTCTATGAGCTCTTTTGTCACAGGCGTCCGGCTTCTGGTTATTATGCAGTGGTAGCTTCCCACCACCTCAAGTAGCTCCTCGTAGGATATGTCTGGCTCGTTGTCCACTTCAAAGTCTGGCTCGCGCCTGAGTAGCTCAATGCCCTTCTCGGATATAGGGTCGGTGATAAGGATTTTGTACATCTTAGACCTCCAGCCAAAGGGGTATTATATTAGAATACCATGAAAGTGGACCTCACAAGCCTTTTAAAGAAAGAAGAGCCCAGTGGATGGACAAAGGAGGACTTTAAAAGACACCTTAGGGACAGCCTTGTGGAGATAATAAGGCTTGAGCTTGAAAATCTCCCAAAAGACCAGTGGGAGAAGACACTACGCACATGGTCAAGGATATGCTCCTTTGCAGAAGAGCTCAGCAAAAAGGGAGAGGAGGAAAGACAAGACCTATACAAAAGGTTCAACTTTGACGCTGTTATGGTTCACATAACCGAGAGCCTAATAGAAAAGCTTGCCATTGCCCGCTCTATTGGACTGCTCCATCAGGGTGAAAGCCCACAAAGGCTCATAAGCCTTGGTCTTGAAATGGCTGAAGGCTCAGAGGAGATAAGTTTCATGAAGTCCTTTTTCAAAGCCTAAATTTATCCTCTATGAGAGTTGCGGTGGGCATGAGCGGAGGCGTGGACAGTAGCGTCTGTGCACTTCTCATGAAGGAAGCAGGTCATGAGGTTCTTGGCATAACCCTTCGCTTTCACCAAGAGGTGTGCCACAGCGATGAGCTCAGAGTTTGCTGTTCGCCCGAGGATGTAAAGGATGCGGTAAGGGTCTCTCAACATCTGGGAATACCGCATTTAACTCTTAGTTGGGAAGCCCTATTTGAAAAGAGGGTTGTGGACTACTTTCTAAAGGAAAGCCTTGAGGGCAAGACACCAAATCCCTGTGCGGTATGCAACAGAGAGGTCAAAACAGGTTTTCTTGCAGAGTATCTCCACAAGGTTGCGGACATAGACAGGCTTGCCACCGGACACTATGCAAGGATTGTGGAATACAAGGGTAGAAGGCTTATAGCCCGTGCAAAGGACCAAAGAAGAGACCAGTCTTACTTTTTAAGCCTTGTAAGAGCGGAGCATTTAGAGCTTTTGGAGTTTCCTCTCGGTGAAAGGACAAAGGAAGAGGTAAGGCTTATAGCCAAAGAGAAGGGTTTGCCCGTGTGGGATAAAAGGGATTCTCAAGATGTGTGCTTTCTTATGGGCAAGGAGCCAGGGGAGTTTATAGAAGAGAGGATAGGCTTAAGGGAAGGATACTTCTACTATGAGGGCAAGCCCGTTGGCAAGCACAGGGGCTTTTTCCACTACACGGTAGGGCAGAGGCGGGGTCTTGGTGTAGCTCTGGGATTTCCCGTGTATGTGTGTGGTGTAGACCCAGAGGCTAACGCCGTTTACCTTTGCAGGGAAGAGGACCTACAAAGAGACTGGCTAATCCTTAGGGACATAAACTTCCACCTTGAGCCTCAGCTCTGGCAAAACCCTACTGCACAGATAAGGTATAGAAACAAACCTGTGCAGGTGGAGGACCTACAAAAAACCAGCCATGGCTACAGGGTAAAGTTAGCAGAGCCCCTCAAGGGCATAACGCCTGGTCAGGTTTGTGCCTTTTATGAAGGAGACCTTCTGCTGGGTGGTGGCATAATAAAGGAATGATTGTTTACGGTAAAAACCCGGTCCTTGAAGCCCTAAGGTCAGGAAGAGATATAGAAAAGGTGCTATTTGCTCACGACTCGCACCCACCACATCAGATTGTAAAGCTATGCAAGGAAAGGGGTATAAAGCTCCAGAAAGTGCCAAGACAAAGGATAGAAGAGCTCGCAGGGACAAAGAAAACTCAAGGCATCCTCGCCATCTTAAGCCCAGTGGAATACGTAGACCCTCATGTGCTTTTTAGAGAGACCCTTAAGAGAAACTCCTTTTTCATAACCCTTGACCACATTACGGACCCACAGAATGTGGGAAACCTCCTTAGAACATGTGAAGTCTTTAGTGGAGTTGGTGCTCTTATGCCAAAGGATAGGTCGTGCCCTATAAACGAGACCGTGGTCAAGGCATCTGCGGGTGCGGTCTTTCACTTAATGCTTTCAAAAGTGGGAAGCCTTTCCAGAGCCCTTAGGAATTTTAAAGAGATGGGTGGATGGGTTGTGGTGGTAGAGAGAGGGGGAAAGGATATAAGAAGCGTTGACTTTCCTCCTGCTTGCACTCTTGTTTTAGGCTCTGAAGGAGAAGGCGTATCAAAAAGTGTTCTGGAAACCGCAGACCTGCTTGTATCCATACCCATGCAAGGCAGGGTAAACTCTCTAAATGTTTCAAACGCAGGTGCTATAGCCATGTGGGAAGTTTTTAAAAAACTACTTGACAAAAACCCTGTGGATGGATATAATAGATAATGTTAAGTGGTTCGGGGTTGACAAAAACCCCGTGAGAGGATATAATAATTAAAGTTTGCGGTTGTAGGGGCAAACCCCCTTGTCATCTTTAGAGTTGAATTAGGGTTTTGTGTAAGTCCCTTGAAAAGGGCTTGACAAAATCGTAAGGAAGTGTTAAACTAAAGTAGTTTGTTAGGGGTATAAAGCCCCGTGGCATAAAGGTCCTTTAAAAAGGACTTGACAAAACCCTAAGGGTAGGATATAGTAAATAGTCCTACCTGAAAAGTTAGGGACTGTAGAAAGTCCCTTGACATCTTGGCAACTGAATAAGGAGGAAGGACCCAAAACTTGGGGTTTTCCTGAAGAGTTTGATCCTGGCTCAGCGCGAACGCTGGCGGCGTGCCTAACACATGCAAGTCGTGCGGGGTGGTTCTGCCACCCAGCGGCAAACGGGTGAGTAACACGTGAGTAACCTACCCTCAGGAAGGGGATAACCCGGGGAAACTCGGGCTAATACCCTATAATGTCTGGGGTCACTGAGGCCTCAGACCAAAGGTGGCCTCTGCTCTGCAAGCTACCGCCTGAGGAGGGGCTCGCGGCCCATCAGGTAGTTGGTGGGGTAACGGCCTACCAAGCCTATGACGGGTAGCCGGCCTGAGAGGGTGTCCGGCCACAGTGGGACTGAGACACGGCCCACACCCCTACGGGGGGCAGCAGTGGGGAATCGTGGGCAATGGGCGAAAGCCTGACCCCGCGACGCCGCGTGGAGGAAGAAGCCCTTCGGGGTGTAAACTCCTGTCAGGAGGGAAGATGCTCACAGAGGCGAATAGTCTCTGTGGGTGACGGTACCTCCAGAGGAAGGGACGGCTAACTACGTGCCAGCAGCCGCGGTAATACGTAGGTCCCGAGCGTTGCGCGAATTTACTGGGCGTAAAGCGTCC
>JAXSPD010000062.1:0-8627 GCA_037926845.1 Candidatus Pampinifervens yunnanense
AAGGGGTCAGACCCCTACCTTAAACCTTGCTTGTGTAAACTCCATAACCCATCAAAGCTATCCTCTTAATGGAAAGGTTTATGTGAGCTTTGACCATAGCTGTAGTGGTTCCTATACCCTAAGGCTTTCTCTTATCTCTGGTCCTCCCTCAAGGGTGGACCTCTTTGGAGGCTTCGAAGGCAACGCCTTTGGTGCATACACGGTCTCTGATGGACAAGGTGGGTATCTCTACACGGTGGCACAGCCTGCCACTGCAAGAAGAGCCATAGGTGTTGGGGCTATCACCTCAAGGGCTCTCAGCACAGGCTCAAGAGCCTTCAACAGCCTTGGCATGCTTGCCTACTTTTCCTCCCGTGGTCCTACGGTGGATGGAAGAACTAAGCCAGACATCACCGCAGGTGGCTATGTGGTGTATGCCCCGCAGGAGGGTGGCACTTACGGATATGAGGCAGGCACCTCCTTTTCATCCCCAGCGGTAGCAGGACTTGTAGCCCTTATGCTGGAAGCAAACCCCTCCCTTACGCCAGAGCAGGCAAAAGAATTGCTGTGTCAGAATGCACTAGGAGACCCAGCGGTTGGAAGTGCCAACCTATACGGCTGTGGCAAGGCACAGGCGGTGGCAAATGTGCCAGTGAATTCTCCTGCTCCCATGACCCCACCGCCAACTGGCAACACCCCTGCCCCCGTATCTGGTGGAGGTGGTGGAGGTTGTAGCACAGGTTTTCCTGTGTATGCTTGGGCTTATGGAATTATTGTATTTCTATTGATTTTCAGACGCTTCAAGGGCAAGCTTAACCGCATATAGACTGCTTGAAAAGGAAGTGCCAGTGAAAAACTTCTCTACCCCTCCCACACCCAAAGCTCTTACCCTATAGGGTTCCCTTGGAAAGTTTTCGCACAGACCCCTTGGAAAGCATGGGTCTCCTGCTACCTTTATAACCTCTGGATGCCTTGCAGGAAAGGGCAGAACCCTTGAAGTATCATTGCCCACAGGTGCCACCACTCTAAAACCAAGCTTTGATATACCAGAGATTATAAGGCTTGCCAGCCTGTCCTCTCCATACATGCCAAAGGGCGTGTTTATTACCTTGACTCCTTCCTTGAAACAACTCACTAAAGCCTTGGCAAAGGCAAAGGAGGTGCATCTACCCTCAGAGCACACCCTATGGAGGTAGACACTCCCGCCCCTTGAGCCTATAAGATAGGCGTTAGCTGTGCCGTGGTCTTCTGGAAGGTAAGGAGTCCTTAGGTGGTTTTCCACCCCAAGAAGAAAGTTCCCTACAACCCTTTGGTCCGCACCAGTATCAAGAAGGCAAACAGGGGCTTTGCCACCATCTTCCCTATAACCTAAAACCTTATCTTGAGTAGATACCTCTCCAAAGAGCTCATACAGATAGTTGGGCTGAACAAATATAGCCTGGTCCTTAAACCTCTCCTCAAGATCCCTTTGGCTCTTTCCCCACCTCACAAGGGAAAAATTAAGGTCTTCAAAGCTGACGGTATCCATAACCTCAAGGTCCTCCAGCAGTCCCCTGTGAACCACAATGAACTCAAAGGGCACGAAGGCAGGCATCTTGTGGTCTTTTCCGCCCTTCCCCTCTGCAGGCTTTGCGGGCACAACCTTTGAAAGTATAAGACTTAGAATAACACCACCCAGCACCGCACCCACAAGGGCACCCATACCCCCACCACCGCCACCTTTACCCTCATTCTGTGGAGGAGTTTGCGGAGTAGGCTTCCTTGGTTCGCCCGGTATGGGCACCACTACCGTCTGTGCAAAGCCCATAGAAAAGCAAAGTATAAGGCAAAGAAACCTAAACATAGGCAAATTATAACCCCACTGAGCGGTAAAATATTAGTATCCTATGGATGGGTCAAGGATCTTAGTTAATGCCTCCTTCATACACAGTAAGCCCACAGGTCTTGGAGTTTACACGCAAGAGGTCTTAAGGTCTATTTTATCCTCTGATAAGGCTTTTATGGTTGCAATGCCAAAAGGTGCACCGCCCGAGCTGAGTAAAGAAATAAACAATCTCATACCCGTGCCTGATTTCCTCGCACCCGGAAGAGGATTTTTCAACAACCTTGCCAGAATACTATGGCTACAAACAGTCTTACAATTAAGAATGAAAAATAAAAGAGTAAAGCTTTTTTATTCCACAGTTCCAGAGGGTATTATCTACCCATATAGGGGACTAAGACAAGTAATAACCCTTCATGACCTCTTACCCCTCATTTATGAGGAGGAATATCCACGAATAAAGTATTACTTCAAATATATCCTACCCCTTCTTATCAAAAACTCCACAAGGATAATATGCGTTTCTAACAACACAAAGAGCGACCTTTTAAAAAAATTTCCCATGGATGAGGATAAATTTCAGGTTATATATCCAGGTGTTGATATGAGCTTGTTTCGTATTCTACCAAATGGCGAAACCAAGCAATACTCTAGTATGTATGGTAGGTATATTCTTTATGTGGGGGCAATGAGGAGATATAAGAACCTTCATAGATTAATAAGGGCTATGGGTAAAGTTACCTCTACCGATTTAAAGCTTCTAATAGTAGGCCAGAAGGCTGGAAAATACTACGAGGAGCTAAATTCAGAAGTTAAAAGAGGTCATTTAGAGGGCAAGGTCTATTTCCTTGACTATGTTGATAAGGAAGAACTTGTAAGGCTATACAACGGGGCGCTCGCCTTTGTATTTCCTTCCCTCTACGAAGGCTTTGGACTTCCCCTGCTCGAAGCTATGGCCTGCGGTTGTCCAGTAATAGCTTCAGACAGAGCCTCAATACCCGAAGTATGTGGCGACTCCGCAATATACTTTAATCCGGAGGATGTAGAAGATATAGCAAGGAAAATACAGCTTGTTGTTTGGGATACAACCCTTAGACAAAAACTCAAAGCTTCTGCCCTTGAAAGGGTAAAAACTTTTTCTTGGGAAAACACCGCAAGAAGGACCATAGATTTACTGTATTCTATGTTAGAATAGTATATACAGATGGATTTGGGTGCGTGCTTTGACTATGCGTCGCAGGTTTATCAGATCCCCAAAAAGCTAATGGTAGTAATAGCCTATGTTGAAAGTGGTCTGAATCCTAGGGCATACAATAAAAACCAAAATGGCACCTACGACATGGGTATAATGCAGGTAAACTCCGCCAACATTCCCATGTTAATCAAGAAGGGTATAATAAGGAAGGAAGAAGATTTGTGGGACCCCTGCGTAAATATAAAGGCGGGTGGATACATACTGGAACAATGCACGTTAAAACACGGAATCACATGGAAAGCGGTAGATTGCTACAACAAGGGCAAAAGGGCTGGAGAAACGAGCAAGTATGTTTGGAAAGTATACAAAACCCTTGAAATGGTCAATAGATATGCATTCTCATCCACTTCTGAGATTGCAGGCGACAAGTTTTAGGTTTACCTGCAAGGTAGAAGGATTTTGAGGATTTTCAACCTTTATATCAAGGGTTTCAACCATTACATTACCTGTGTTCTTTAGCTTTTCAATGGACAACAAGAAAGGTTTTATGTCTGTTAACTTGCCCTGTATAGAGATGGTGAATATGTCAACATATCCATGGTTTTCAACCTTGGGTTCAGAAATCTCAAGCCCAAGTCTTGCTTCCTGAAACTCAGAAGACACCATTTGAAAGAATTTAGACTTAGCATCATCGGAGTTATTTGCCTTATAGCATAGTTTAGTAGCTTCTTCGAAACCCTTCTGCAGTGCTTTAAGTTCTTCCTTTAATTTAGGTATTTCCTCAAATCTCTGTTGATAGCTCCTGTATATCTGTTTCTTATCTTTGTATTCTTCCTTAAGTGCCTTTATGTATTTATTGTATGGCTCGTATAGCACCGCAATTAGCAATATTAATATCACAAAAGGACCAAGGTATATGAGAAAGCTCCTTCGATTAATAGACATCTCTCTAAGAAAGTTCCTCATTCTTCTCTTATAAGCTCTCTAAGTTTTCTGGTCTTTTCCAAAAATTCTCCCTTGTAGGCGGTGTTTTCTTCGGGCGTGTTTATGACACTTGCCTTTATTAGGACAATTAGCTCCGTGTTAGAAGTGCTCTCCTTTTGGCTTCTGAAGAGAATACCCAGCCCCGGGATTTCAGAAAGAAGGGGAACACCACTTATGTCCTTTGTTGTCTTGCTCTGTATAATCCCTCCAAGCAGGGCGACCTGGTTGCCATCGATTATAAGAGTGGTAGAAGAGGACCTTTTGGTAATTATAGGAGACTGAAGCTGTGGAGTGATGGTATTAGAGACCGCATCGCTTACCTCCTGGTATATCTTTAGGGTTACCCTGTTGTCTGTGCTGATGGTGGGAACAACTCTAAGGATTATTCCCGTGTTTCTGTATTGAACCTGGTTCTGAACGCTTGGAAGACCTCCAGTGCTGACAGCAAGCTGTTGACTTAAAACCGGCACCTCCGCACCAACCTGTATGGTTGCTTCCTCGTTGTCCCTAACTATTATATGTGGTGCGGACAATACTCTTACCGATGTTTTTGTAGAAAGGAAGTTAAGGATAGCCCTTAGGTCCCCAGCCTTGTTGAAAATGGCCACATTTGCACCCTGAAGATTTTGGGCGTTTGGTATAAGTCCAAAGGATGTGGATATGTTGAACATCTTGCTGTCTATGAAACCTTTTATAAGACCTTCAAAGCCAAGCTGAAGGGAGTCTCCCAAGGAAACCTCTGCAACAACCATTTCTATAAGCACCTGCTTGGGAACCCTGTCCAACTCTGCAATAAGTGCCTTTATGACCTGATGCTGTAAGGGTGTAGCCTTAACTATAAGAGAGTTGCTCTTTGGGTCCGCTATTATGTTGCCAAAGGCGACCATCCTCTCCTCCTTCCTCTCTTCTCTTATAGAGGTAGCTTCGGTGGTTTTCTGAGCCGGTTGCGTAGTCTGCCCCTGCGCTACCGGCTGTTGCCCCTGAGAGGGTTTCTGTGTGGATGCTTCTGCGGGAGCTTCTGCCCTCTCTGGCTGTGTTTGCATTTGAGGCTTTGCCTGTTCTATGACTCTCTCAGTGGTTATAGTAAGGGGTGTTTGAAGAAGACCCAGGCTTGATATTATCTCCGCCACCGTCCTTGCCTCCACAAAGTTCAGCCTGTATATGGCCACCTCCTGCCTCTCTCTTCTTGAATACTCCTCTATTATCCTTATCCATGCCTTAATTTCCTCAAAGAGGTTCTTGTCGGAGGAAACTACCACCAAAAGCCCCTCCTTTTTGAGGGCTTCTACAACCTGTGGCGCATCCGCCTTTCCAAGTAGCCTGAGTATTTTTTCTAAGCTCTCCTTTACCTGCTCTGGTGGAAGGTTCGTCCTTATAAAGGCTATATTCGTAGAACTATACAGGGCTGTGTCTATACCCTGAACAAGGTTTCTTATCCTTCCTATCCTACCTGCCTCGTCAATGACCACTATTGCCTGACCACTAAGAAAGGATTTACCTATGGGAGAAAGAAGACCCTTTATGGCTTCACTTAGTGTTTGTGGGGCTATGTAGGTGGGTTTGTAGACCAAAAAACTAAGCCCCTGCGATATATTCGCCTTTTGGGGGACTATTCTAAGCACCTTGCCCTCCATAACCACCCCATAGCCGGCGGTTTCTAAGAGGCTTTTCATATACTCATAGGCCTCTTCCTTGGAAATCTTGTCTACATGAACCGTGACCCTCTGGTTTAGCTCCGTGGGTGCCATGTAGGAGAGCCCAAGTATCTTATAAAATACTTCATTAAGAAGCTCTTGAAGGCTTATGTCTTCAAAGTGAAGGGATATTCTGCCTCCCCTGTGTATGTTCCTGTCTTCAACTGTTGGTGTGGCAGACCTTTCATATACTAGGTTGTTAACACTCTCTTCTACCCCTGGCTTTGGCTCAGGAGGTGGCACTTGAACTTTTTCTTCCAGCTTTTGTATGTTCTCACTTCTTATCGTGTAATGCTCCTGAACCGCCTGACCGCAGGAAAAGAGGGTCAGGGCTATGGCACATAGAAGGGCTATAGTCTTCATGTTTACGCTATGCAATTATAACATAAATAACAATCAAGTGGTGTTTGTATCATCTTGCAGGTAGGAGAAGGGAAGGTGGTGGCCGTAGAGGATAAATTACTAGTGTGTGCACCTTCTTGTCGAATTTCAGTTCAATATATCTATCGTGTTGAAGAAGCAAGGGCTTGTCTTGAGAGGGTATGATGGTTTCATACAAAAGGGATGCATCGTATGGGTTAATTTCCCTGTATTTTATACTATCCTTTTGAAACAGAACCTCCACCCTTACCACCGGCTTGGCTAAGCCCAAGGTTGTAATATAGCTCAGTTTGTTGTCTTGTATCTGAACCTCTTCACAGGCAAGTAGTTGTCTCTGGATTGTATTAAGAAGTTGTAATAGTTTAGTATCGTTCCAAGTATTACTAACCGAAAGGCTAACCCTCTGAACTGAGTTATAAAGCTCAAGTATGCTTACAAATATAAACAGGCTCAAAACTACCGCTATCAGAAGCTCCAGCAGTGTAAAACCCCTACTCTTCCCACACATCGTATACACTGCCATCTGAAGTCATAACAAAGACCAAAGATGAGCGAAAGGGCTTATCCATTACTACCTTTACCCTATAATAGATGGGTAAAGGGGTAAAAACAAACTTAAAAACCAAATCTTTCCTTTGTGGGCTAACAGTTTGAAGAAAACCATCAAAGGAAACAAAACCTCTTTCGTTAATAGAGTTTTTCACATAGTCTATTTCTTGCTTTGAAAAGCCTACCACTTCTAATATTTCCTCAGAGACATAGTTTATGTTAGTCAATGTTGGCAATAGGGTAAAATTTTCCCTAACAACCTCCAATGCCCTAGTATCAAAGCCGGGTATATAAAGAAGCTCACCAGAGCGTTTAATCCCCGCAAGTCTATCATAAAGGTTTTGAGCCATTTCCTTTGCCCTTTCCTTTTCAAAACCCTTTTGCAGAAGGAGTTTTTCAAAAACCTCAGGACCCCACAATCGTAAGCTAAGCCTCTCCTCCTCCGCACTTACATACACAAGATACTTCCTATCTCCCACATAGTAAGGTGCACCATAACTTGCCCGGAGTATGTCTGGAGAGTTAACTGCTAAATATATGCCCCATTTTGCAAGAGCCCTTGCCTCGTATAGAAAGCTCCAAGACTGGGGTTGTGTGGCTACCACTTCTTTGGTTTTCACCGTCTTATAAGAAGCAAAGAAGATAAGCGCCCCCAAGAAGGCTATCATCCAAAGAACATATACAAGAACATATCCCATCATGGGGTAGAGACCAGAAGATTATACCCGTTTCCAAGGTAGAGTCGCTGGACTGGTCCCTCTTCTGGACATAGGGTATAGTAGTAGTTCTCATACTTGTAAAAACCGCAGGTTTTATCGTCCTTTCTTATATTGTCTATGAGAGTGGCTTTGCCTGTTATGTATATGGTGTAGACAACATTTATTTCTTCTACAAGAGCTTGGTTTTTCTCCCTGTGTTTTATGCTATAGACCGTATTGCTCATGTTGGAGAGGGAAAGAAAGGCCACGGGCGCAAAGAGAGCCACTATGGCAAAGGCTATTAGGACCTCAAGAAGGGTAAAGCCCTTTACCACTGTATAAGGTTCATGCCCGGGAAGGATTGAAATACCATCCTCCATTGGTCCTTTATATAGACCCAGTAGCCAGAGGACTTGTCCTTTCTTTGTCTGTCTTGCTCCCTTATTTCTATGCCCATTAACCTTGGGGGTAGTTTATAGGTGTATTCGCACTGAACCCAGGCTATAAAGCTGTCTTTTAGCACTTTGCCTTTGCATGTGTATTCCTTTATTTCCACTTTGAAGTTTTCTGCGTTCTGTTTGAAGGTGCCAAAGGGATACTTTTGCTGAGCTACAGGGTCAAAGTAGCTGTATATACACTCAAGGTCGTTTTTTACCTGACATTGTGAAAAACGTTCCAGGTCTTCCTTTAGCCTTTTTTCCCTCTCTGAAAGGCTTGGGTATGGGTAGGGGTTGTGAAGTTTTTCACCATCAATATCAACAGCTCTCAAGACAGTCCTACCGTCTTGCTTTTTATGAAGGTAGTAAACCCTATAAATACTATCTTTGACATGCACCACGCTACCAAAAACGGGTGTTTCTACCCAAGGCTTTTCTATGGGACCATAGCCAACCACTTTGCCATCCCTTATGTAGCTAACCCAGAGTTGAGGGAGCATATACCTTTTGTCCAAGAAGAGCAACATGGCAGTGTCCTTGTCTCCATCGTGCCATATGTAGAACTGGGAATATGTATAGTCATTGAACTTGTCCCCCTCTGTGGCCCTTTTGAACTCTTTACCATCTATAGAATAAAGGATATTCTGGCGAACACCAAGCAACTGGGCATCCTCGTCCTTTGGGGTTTCCTTTGGCAGGGCGGTAGTAAAGAAGAAGGGATGCTTTAGGGTGTAGACAGGCCATATAAATTGGCCTCCTCTGTCGTATTTAATTTCCTTTGGCCGGGAACGGACTTCGATCTGGTGATCCTCGACGAATCGCAGCGCATCAAGAATCGCCTCAGCGCGACCAGCCAGGCGGCCCGCGCCATCCGCCGGCGTCGCGTTT
>JAXSPD010000063.1:0-7947 GCA_037926845.1 Candidatus Pampinifervens yunnanense
CTATGGTGTTCCTGAGCCAGGTGTATGTTGAAGACCCTCTCCAGTTGAAGGAGGAAAAACTCAAATTTTTCTATCACAAAGCCAAAAACTATGAGTGCTATGGCAGTTCTGACCCAGGCAAGAAAAGTTCTTTCTGCCGCCATGTAAATCCTTGGGTCTGTAACTTCCTTTGGATGCACCGCGATACCTCCTTCTATGTATTTTATGTCAAAGTAAAAACTGAGAATGCCCAGCAACATAAGCAATACACCACCAAGAGCTGAAGCTTTTGCTACAATATCAAGAAGCACAGAAACATGTATTTTCTGTGTGATAACTGCTATAGTTTCCAGTTTTCTAAGCACCACACCAAAGGACAAGGTATAAAGGGCAAGCCTCATATAGCCCAGGTATGTTCTTTCTATGGACATGTATATTCGTGCATCTCTAGCAGAGGGTAGTTTACCTTTTAGCACCAACATAGCTTACAAACTCCTTTACAAGTTCTTCAAAGGCGTAGTAGTAGGGATTTATCACCCTGTATATTCCCATCTTTTCCAACTTCTCCGCATCTCTTTGAGACCTTGCGACCGCTATTATTTTGCCCTTGTAGTCCATGTCCCTTAGGTTATTTACCAGTGTCTTTATGTCTTCCAGCTCTGGGACGGTTATAACTATTATGCTGGACTGACTTATAGGTAGCTCTTCCAAGGTTGTTTTGTCCTCCGCAGAGCCAAAGTGGGCAGGCAGTCCCTTTTCTCTAAGCTCGCTTATCCTTGAAGGGTTGTAGTCCAAGCCTATGGCGTTTATACCCATCTCCTTACAGTGCTCTAAGAGCTCTCCACCAAGCCTGCCAAGTCCAAATATGATAACCTCCACTGGTCTTTCTTCAGAAAAGAGCTTTTCAAACCTTAGCTCTGCATGAGGTGTCCTCTTTTCAAAAACACTAAGAAGAGGCTCAAGCCATTTATATAACTTGTGGGAGTAGAGTATCATATAAGTGGAAAGGGCTATGGTTATAAGACCCACCATGGTGGTTATGCTAAGGGCGTCCATTCCCACATGACCTAAGGACATACCCATAGCCACGAAGATTATGGAGAACTCGCTTATCTGTGCCACTGTAAGACCTGCCAAGAAGCCTGTTTTCTTCCTGTATCCCATAATACCCATTATCACCATAACGATAAGAGGGTTGCCAATTAGAACAAATAGGGACAGAATAACCGCAATGTGCCAGTCCATACGAATTACAGAAAAGTCAAACTTAGTGCCAAGGTCTATAAAGAAGAAAAGGAGCAGAAAGTCCCTTATGGGCGTAAGCCTTGAACTTATCGCATCCCTAAAGTGTGTTGCAGAGAGAGAAAAGCCTGCAAGAAAGGCACCAAGCTCCTTTGAGAGCTCAAGGTATTCTCCAAGTGCTGCAAGACTTACAGACCAAGCTACCGCAAAAAGGAGCAAAAGCTCAAGAGAGCCTGCCACGACCCTTAGGAGCCTGTCCGCTATGTATTTCATAAAGACATAGATAAAAAGACCCATAAGCGAGAGCTTTAAGATAACGGTAAGAACTATCTGAAATACATTCCCCTCCTTACCTGTTATGCCAAAAGCACTCATTACCACAAGGGCTATTATGACCGCTATGTCTTGAACTATGAGAAAGCCTATAGCTATCCTCCCGTGAAGGGTATCCACTTCCTTTTTGTCAGAGAGGAGCTTGACTATTATCACTGTAGAGGAGAAGGTGAGGGCTATGGCAAGATAGAGGGAAGTGAGCCAGTCTTTGCCAAGAAGCAAGATTATAAAAAAGCCTATAACACTGGTAAAGATTATCTGACCCAAGCCAGTGGCTACTGCCACCGCACCAAGTCTACGCACATACTGAGGGTTTAGTTCCAAACCTACAAGAAAGAGAAGCACCGCAACGCCTACTTGAGCCAAAATATCTACCGTGTCCTGTGCCTTAACAAGCCCAAAGCCAGAGGGACCAAGCAAAATGCCAAGGATTATGTAAGCTATAATGAGAGGTTGGCGAAGCACAAGACCCAAAAGACCCAGCAAAACCGCAAGGAGCAGTATGAAGGCAAATTCAAAGTAAGCAGTGGTGAAAAAGGGATGCATTATATTCTTATTTTAAACCAAAAGTTGCGAAGGCACAGCTCCAAGCCTGCTGAGTTTTTTCTTTATGATGTCCTGTGAATACTTTTCCAAGTAGTAGACTATGGTTTCCACTCTTATCTTTACACTACCTGCAGGCTTTGTCTCATCTAACTCTCCGAACTTGAAAAAGAGCGTCCCAGAACTCTCCACTATCTTCTGCACTGGTGTAAAGGTTGGCTGGTCCATGCCACACTCGTAGCTGGAAAGTCTTATAACTCCCGTTATCCATGGAAACCTCGCAGAAAACTTTGCTCCCCATATTATCTCGTTGGTGTTTGAGCTGTAAGAGGAAGTCCACACATCTGAGATATCAAAGTAGCTCCTTATTATGCCTGCACGCACATCCTCTCCGAAGAGCCAATCAAGCAGCCACCCCTCAAGGGGCAGGTAGTTATACCAAAGGACTGGAAATCCGTAGGGTTGGAACTCACCGTCTATCTCGTGTCCTATGCCTGGGTCCATGTGGTAGGGTCTTGCCAGCACCAAGAGGGCTGGTCTGCTCTCTTTGGCACACCAGCGGATTATCTCAAGGCTCTTTTGTCTCATACTCCTTTCAAATTTCTCTAAAGCCTTAAAGCCTTCCTTGACCGCCTTTGCAGTTTCCTGCAGGGTAAGTCCGGGTATATGGTCCTTTAGAGATTCCCAGAGGTATTTGGGAAGAAGCTCAGGCTCTGCAAAGGGGACAAAGGGGGAGACAAACCTTATGCCCCTTTCTGCAAACTCGTCCCTTTCTCTGAGAAAACCAGCCTTTATGTTTTCTACGCTCATAAAAACACGGGTGCAGGAGAGGGTATCCACCACATGCCCCTTCAGAAAGGAGGGCAGGGAGTATATCATAGGCACAAAAAGCAGGTTTATGTCCTTGTAGAGGAGCTCGCCCATATGCCCCGCCAGAGCCTTGACGGGGTAGCAGGAATCCATGGTTATCCTTCCCTTGCCGTATTCCCTGTATTGATCTTCGGAGGTCTCAGAGCTAAAAACTATCCTGCCCACGCCAAGGCTTTGGAAAAAGCCCACCCAAAATTGGTGAGTGCCCCATATGTTTAAGAACCTGGGGATACCCACCTTAATGGACCTTCTGTCCCCTTGGGACTTTAAAGGCTTCTTTTTTAACAAAGTCAGCGATGTTAGGAAATTCATGCTTTAACCTCTCCATCTTTTCTTTGACTGCCTTTAGCTCCCTTTCGTCTTCCACAAGACCCTTCGGGCAGGCGTTGTTAACAATAAGTCTTACCCAGCCCTCTTGGAGTGGCACCTTGCTCCAAGGTCTTCCTTCTCCTTCGCCTATGTAAACATCTATAAAGCTCCTCTGACAGTTTACAGGACACCAATGGCATACTGTGTCCTTTGAGGTGGTGGACCTGTAGGTGAGCCTCTCTATGCTCTCAAAGCCTCTAAAGGAGGTCTTGCCCTGCCTTTGATAGTGCTCAAGGGCAACAAGGGCTGCGCCTATGGCACCTGCCTCACCCGAGTAGGGATGCACATAGACCTCTGCATCTGGCACTCTGGACTTTATAAAGTCTATCTGGGACTTTACCACTGCAAGATTTCTATGCGTGCCACCTTGGAGGATAAACTTCTTACCCACCTGTGAGAGGTTATTTATGTTGCCCGCATAGACCCACACATTGAGAGGAAGCACATAGCAAAGTCCTGCAAGAATCTCCTCCGCCTTCCAACCTTTTCTTTGCTGGTTTACTATATCGCTTTGCAGAAAAACGCCACAGCCCATGGTAAAGCCGGGCATAGCCTTTGCAGAGAAAGCCCTGTCCGCTATTTCAGAAAGTGGGATGCTAAACCTCTCCGCCACTCCCTGCAGAAAGGCACCGTTTCCGGAGGAACATTGAGAGTTTAGCCTAAAGTCCACCACAGAACCTTGACGCAGTATCATAATCTTTACATCCACTCCGCCCACGTCGCATATGCAGTCCGCATCTGGGAAAAAGTGAAGCCCCGCAACCGCATGCGCGACCGTCTCCACCACCGCCACATCCGCACCAAGAACATCCTTTAGTAGGTCCTTGCCGTAGCCCGTAAGCCCAAGCCCCAGCACTATGCCGTCGCCAAGGTATTCCCTTATCTGACGGAATATCTCCTTGGCGTCCTCTATGGGATTTCCCTTGCTTAGGCTGTAGCAGGAAAAGACTATTTCCTTATCTGGTGTTATGCAGACCGCCTTGGCAGTGGTTGACCCAAAATCACAGCCTATTATGACCTCCTTTACCCTCTTGGGCACTATCTTGTTTTCTACCACATAGGCGTATTTTCTTTTAAACTCTAAAAGCTCTTCTTCCGAGGGGACAAGCCCTCTTTTGCCCTCTTTTAGCTTTTGCTCGTATTGTCCCTCTTCCACCCACCAACGAAGCCTTTCTATGCCTGCATAGATACCTCCTTGCTCCTCAAGGGCTGTAAACACACAACCAAGGGCTGCGTAATAGAGTGAGTTCTCCGGCACTATCACAAGCTCCTGCATCTGCTCCTTGGTGAAGTCTCCCACTCCCCTTTCTTTCCAAAGCCCCTGCAGGTGCAGTCTCCAAGCCTCCTGAAGTCCTTTGAAGAAGAGATTAGGACCTCCAAGAAGAAGCACCTTGGGAAGAGGAGTGTTTCCCTTGGTAAGCTGAGCGAGGTTTTGGTAGACCACCGCCTCAAAGAGGGAGGCAATTATCTCCTCTGTTGGCACGCCCGCTTTCACCAAAGAGTTCACATCCGCCTCCGCAAAAATGCCACACTTGGAGCTTATTCTGTGAAGCGTATAGCCCTCGTAGTCCATCTGGGAAAGTATCTCAGGCGGAACGCCCAGCTTCCTTGCGGACTTCTCTATAAAGGTGCCCGTGCCACCGGCACAGACATTTTGCATATAAACCTGCCTACTCCTTTTACCCTCCTGCTCCTTTATGAATATGGTTTTCATATCCTCCCCGCCTATCTCGCTTACAAACCTCACATCTGGATGCAGTTTTTCCACCGCAGTGGCAACCGCCACCACCTCCTGCACAAAGCGAGCCCCTATTAGCTCTCCAATAAGACCACCCCCAGAGCCTGTGATGTATACCCTGTCTCTACCCGGCGTTAGCCCATGAGTGCCTTCAAGCCTTAGAAGAAACTCAAGCACCTTCTCCGCCTGCTTTGTGTTGTGCCTTTCGTAGGCTCTGTCAAGGATATTGCCCTCCGCATCTGTCAGCACATACTTACAGGTGGTGCTACCCACATCTATGCCAAGCAAAAGCATCACCTACCTCCTGAATAAAAAGCACATCTGTTTCGGGGTCGTAGCTTATGCGCATCTCTTACTCTCACACCCTTCCCATAAGTTTTGCCACATGCATCACATAGTTGCTGGCAGTGCCCGCATAGCCATAGTGAGGCACCTTGTAGGTTGCCCTTCTTAGCTCTGGATGGTCTTCTTCAAAGTTCCTTATATCTTCCACTGTCAAACCAGTCCTTTCCAGAACCTCCTCAAACTCCTCTTTTGCTCTTCTTTTTGCCTCCGTTAATATCATCTGGCATCTTGAGTAGGCATGCACCTCCGCATCGCCCTTTATCTCAATGGGTGCATAAAGCAGGTCTGGATAATCTCCCAGCACCTTTGCCATAGCACCCACTGACATGGTGTTGGGAAGACAACCATAAGGAGACAGCTCGCATATCATGTGCGCCTGCTTGTGCTTGTAGGCATACAGAGCCTTGCCTATGAGCATGTGCCCCTCGCCTCCAGTGAGCCTGTAGTGGAAGTAGGGTCTTGCCAGTTCTTTGAGCTTCCTTTGGTCTGGCAGTGGGTTTGGTATGTGGTTGAGGGCTTTTCTAAGGCGGTTGTAGACCATATTGTAAAGCTTTGCTATGGTGCCTATGGCAAACTTTTTAAGGTAATACTTTTTCACAAAGCCCTTGGCATCTTCCAGCTTGAAAAGCTCCATGTTTATCAGATAATCCATCCAGACTGCCACCGGCGGAGGTATAACCTCTGCTCCCTCCTTCTCAAGCCATCTCTTTATGTTGTAGTTGCCGTCTCCTTCGTGGGTTTGCAACCAAAACTCGCCGGTTATCTTCACCCTTGGCTTTACCCTAAGCCTGTCTACCTGCACCTCATCCCAGAGCCTTCTGACCTCTTTGAGGGCGTCCGCAAAGTAGCCCGTAAACACATGCCAGAGCAAAGAGTCCAACTTCTTGCCCTTTATGGGTCTGTTTTTGAGCCTCTCATAGAGTAGCTCCACGCTCTGCCTTACCACATTGTCCGTGGAGCCTTCTACCACTTCGTAGGGTCTTATCGCATATTCCATATCTGTGATAAGGTCTCCGTAGAACATGGAATACACAAGCCCAAAGGTGAGAGGCATGCTTATCTCAAGCCCACCACCGGGTGCGGACTGCTCCATCTGAAGTAGGTCAAGGAGGAAAAGTCTAAAGTCTCTGAGGTTCATGCCCTCAAGGACCCTCTCATAGGATTCGTGATACTGACCAAACCTACAAGGTCCACAAGAGCCTATGGTCACAAAAAGGTAGTTGTTTTTGAGCCTCTCCTCGCCCTCCTTCTCTTTGAGGGTGATAAGGGTTCTTGCAAGATTGCCAGCGGTAAAGGTGGTCGGACAGCAAGCACCCACATCTATAAACTCCTTACCTATGTCCAAGTCTCGACGCTCTATGTTGGGCAGAGGCTGGCTTTTGTAGCCCATCCTCTCAAGAGCACCTTGGATAAGCCTCTCGTGTTTCCATGTAAGCCCACCAAAAAGTATGGTGGTCTTTGCTCTCTCCTCTTTTGTGAAAGGTCTAGGCTTGTAGGCTCTATAGTGAAGCTCCTTTGTTTTCATGGCAAACCCTCCGCAAGTTTTCTAAAAATTTATACCTTGGAGGCTGTTTTTCCCTATGCTCTATATCATAGGCAGGCTGGACTTATATTTTACAGCATGGGTTTGGCTGAGAGGTATCCAGTGAGATACACCGTTGAAGATTGGAAGCACTGGCAGGGAGATTGGGAACTGGTGGAGGGTGTCCCGTATGCTATGGCTTCGCCAAGACCTCTAAACCAAGCAATACTCTCCAATCTTGTGTGGGCAATCAAAAGTGCACTTTTAGAAAACTGTCCCAGTTGCATGGTTTACGCAGAACTTGACTGGTATATCTCCTACGACACTGTTATAAGACCAGACCTCATGGTGTTATGTGGAGAGATACCAGAGAGAGTGGAAAGCCCACCACAGATGGTTATTGAGATAGTCTCACCATCCAGCAGGCAGATGGATGAGGGGCTAAAGTTTGAGCTGTGTGAAAAGGAAGGTGTGAAATACTATGTGTTGGTGTATCCTGAAGAGAGGGCAGTAAAGGTTTTTGAGCTTTCTAAGGGTAAGTATGAAGAGAAACAAGATGTGAATTTTAACTTTGGAGCTTGTGAGGTAGAGATAAACCTTGAGGAGGCATTCTATGGGCTTGGCTGAAAGATATCCAATGCGTTATACGGTAGAGGACTGGAAACACTGGCAAGGAGACTGGGAGCTGGTAGAGGGTGTTCCCTACGCAATGGCTTCGCCAAGACCGGTGAACCAAAGGCTGTTAATCGTAATAGCTCTGCTTTTAGAAACAAGACTGAAAGATAAATGTCCTGAGTGCATGGTTTATGCAGAGCTTGACTGGTATATCTCCTACGACACTGTTATAAGACCAGACCTAATGGTATTGTGTGGAGAAATTCCAGAGAGGGTAGAAAGCCCACCACAGATGGTTATTGAGATAGTCTCACCATCCAGCAGGCAGATGGATGAGGGGCTGAAGTTTGAACTGTGTGAAAAGGAAGGTGTGAAATACTATGTGTTGGTG
>JAXSPD010000064.1:0-7845 GCA_037926845.1 Candidatus Pampinifervens yunnanense
TCATCCTCTTTTTTCATCACGCTGGTTATCTCGTCCACCACATAGTCCACACCAAGCCTATTCATAGCAAAAAGCAAAGCATCCATTAGCATCTCTGCGTCCACCCACGCCTCTTCTGTATAGTGTATGAGGGATATAACATCCTTTGACAAGTCCTTTCCCTTCTGTAAAAGTTCAACACCATAGCCTGCCCTTTTGTATCTTTCTGCCACTTTGAGAAGCTCCTCCTCTCCTTCTAATACCACCCTGTATATACCCTCTTGCCAAAAGTCAACCCTCTGCTTGGATACATCACTCAAAAGCCTTATAAAATCTGGATACTCCTTAAGGCTCTGGTAAGAGAAGTCAAAAAGCTCACCCTCTAAGCCTTCGGAGAAAGGTGCAAGCATGCCTCCTGCTATCCATGAGGTGGCTTCCTCGGGATTTCTTGTTATGACTTTAAGGCTGTAGCCCTCCAAGGCAAGTAGCAGGGCACAACTTAGACCTATAACTCCGCTACCAACCACAATGATTTTTCTCATGGTATATAATTTACCTACTATGGAAGAACTTAAAAGGAAAACTGATACGGATTATATTTATTTTGCGGAGGTTGAGCTACTCTTCAACTATGGTGCCGGATATCCAGACATAATAATCAAGCTAAGGGAAAAGGTCTACCAAGAGGGGCTTGAAGAAAGCCTTTATGTGAAAAAGGCGGACAGAAAGCTCTTTCAAAATGTGCACAGGTTTTTGGAACTTCTTGAGGGTTCTGATGAACCAATGCAGGACGATGACAGTCAACCTATAGAAAAATGGTGGTGGCATCTTCACAAGGTGGCAAAGGGTAAATACCCTAGCCTTATGCTAAAGGATTACTTAAGAGAGGTATACAGAAAGCGCAGGAAATACTGGAAAGTAAGGGAAAGAGGTGCATATACTTTAAGACACTCAGGTAAGGAAGCTGTTAGAGGGCTATATCTTACAGGTAGGTGATGGAAGACCTCAAGGATTTAAGAAGAGAGATAGACAACATAGATGAGGAGATTCTAAGATTGCTCAATGAAAGGGCTAAGCTTGCCAAGAAAGCCGGTGATATAAAAAAGAGCATGGGGCTTGAAATTCACGCACCAGAAAGGGAAAGGGAGATAGTAAATCGTATAATTAAGCTTAACAAAGAACTTTACGGTGAAGAGTTCCCAACTGAGGCTATACTTCACATATACAGGGAGATAATCTCTGCCTGTTTGTCCCTGGAAAAGGAGCTAAGGATTGCCTATCTTGGACCAAAGGCCACCTTTACGCACCAGGCTGCACTTGAGTATTTTGGCTTCTCCGCTCACTATGTGCCCGTAAGCACCATAGGGGATGTTTTCAAAGAGGTGGAGCTAGACAGGGTGGACTATGGTGTTGTGCCCGTGGAGAACACCACGGAGGGGGTGGTTAACTACACCCTTGATATGTTTCTTGAGTCGGACCTTAAAATCGTAGGTGAAATAGTAATACCCATAAGGCTAAACCTACTCTCTACAGCAAGCAGTATAGAAGGGATAAAAACCATATATTCCCACAGACATGCAATTGCCCAATGTAAAGAGTGGCTCAGAAAGAATATGCCAGAAGCAAACCTCATAGAAACTGAAAGCACGGCGAAGGCCTGCGAGCTTGTAATTGAAATAGAAGAGGCCGGAGCTATAGCAAGCGAAGTGGCAGCGTATACCTATCACCTAAATATACTGGCAGAGAACATACAAGACAACCCCAACAACTACACTAGGTTCTTAGTTATAGGCAAGAGGGCTATGGGGCCCACCGGCAAAGACAAAACAAGCCTCATATTCGCCATAAAGGATGAAGCAGGAGCACTATACAAAGCTCTCGAGAGCTTTTATAGACATGGGGTCAACCTTACAAAGATAGCCTCTAGACCTTCCAAAAAAAAGCTATGGGACTATGTGTTTTTCGTGGACTTGGAAGGACATGTGGAAGAGGACAGGGTAAGGAATGCTCTTGAACTACTCAAGGATAGAGCACAGCTAGTTAAAGTTCTAGGTTCTTACCCAAAGGCCCTTCTACAGGAGAGCTAATTCAGTAAGCAATCTTCTTTTGTGGGATTTCCCTGTAGAGGGCTCTATTATCTTGTCTGGAAGCTGCAGACCTACAGCCCTACCTTCTGAGATAAGCTTTATTACCAGGTATGTTAGCTTCGAAATACGTTCTTCTAGAGAACCTTCCACCATATCAGGGCTTAGAATAACCGGTGGTGCGGACTCTTCGAGCATTTCCTTTACATATAGATTTCCCGTTTTTGCAGAAAGCTTCCAATGGACAAGCTTTAACGGGTCGTTGGAGTATTCCCTTATTCCGTATAGATCTTCATAACCCTGCCTTTTATCTTGGGGTTTGACACTTCCTAGCTCTTGTGCTAGGCCTCTCAGGAGATTTTCTTCAACGAATATGGGACGTGGGAAAAGGACCAAGTTGAGAGGAACATGTAGTATGTAGAACCTCTCAAAAAGGCCTACTGGAAAGGATGAGCTTACCTCAAGGCCTATGCTTGAATACATACCCCTCCTCTCAAAAGCGACATCTATAGTGCCTTCCACTTCCTCTCCACTGGGTAAAAGGGGAAAGATATAACGTTTGCCATTAACCTTTAAAGCTATTAGGAAAGATGGAAGGCTTTTGTTGTTTTTAAGGACAGCTCTAAGCGTGGTCCTTTGACCCACATATGCCTCTTCTGGTGGGATTATAACCACATCTATACCCTTCAAATTGTAAAGGGACAACACTCCAGATAACAACATGAAGGACAACATATAGGAGACCACCAGATAGAGCAGGTTATTGGCAGTATTCACCGCTGCCACACCCAAGAATACAGTTATGCCTATGAATATAACTCCCGCTCTGTTAACCCTGACCTTGTATTTTATTTTCACCAAAGAAGACCCTAAATAGCTCTGTGGGTATAGGCACAAGCACTGTGTTGCCTGGCTTTGTGGCTACATTTTGTATTGTCTCAAGGTATCTTAGCTGTATGGCTATGGGTTGGGTTGCCAATATCTGTGCTGCTTCTGCCAGTTTCTGCGCCGCCTGATACTCCGCTTCTGCGGTGATTATCTTTGCCCTCCTTTCCCTTTCTGCTTCTGCCTGCCTTGCCATGGCTCTGCGTAGCTCCTCTGGTAGGTCTATTCTTTTTAGTTCCACCGCTACCACCTTCACACCCCATGGGTCTGTTTGTCTGTCAATTATCTCTTGCAACTGTATGTTTAATTTTTCCCTTTCGGAGAGCAACTCATCCAACTCCGCCGCACCGCACACGCTTCTGAGTGTGGTCTGAGCTATTTGGGATGTGGCATATAGGTAGTTTTCCACCTGGACTATGGCCCTAACTGGGTCTACAACTCTAAAGTAGACCACCGCATCCACGCTTACAGATACATTATCCCTGGTTATGATGTCCTGTGTGGGAACATCAAGGGTAACAGTTCTAAGGTCCACTTTTACCATTTTGTCTATTATAGGTATGAGTATAAAAAGTCCTGGTCCCTTTGCCCCTATTACTCTTCCAAGCCTGAAGATGACCGCTCTTTGATACTCTGGAACTATTTTTACAGCCACCGCAATGAAAACTACTACCGCTATTACTATCACAATAAGGGGTGACAAACCCATGGCTAACCCTCCTATTAGTTTAAGTATGTCCCCACCCGCTATGCTAGCAAGAACCACTGCCAAAAAAAGCAAAAAGGGCAGAAGGTCGAGGATAGGCTTCATGCCCTAAATTATATCATGCCTCAAGTATAGCACCCCTAGATGCGGAGGAGACAAACTTCACATACCTTCTGAGCCATGAGCTTTTTATCTCCTTCTGCTTTGGCACGAAGCTTTCTAGCCTTCTTCTGAGCTCCTCTTCTGGAATAAGGATATCAAGCCTTCTGTTGGGAATGTCTATGAGTATTTCATCTCCATCCTGCACCACACCGATGGGTCCACCAGATGCGGCCTCGGGTGCAATATGCCCTACACAGGCACCCCTTGTGCCACCGGAGAACCTGCCATCGGTTATGAGAGCCACCTTGTCTCCAAGACCCATACCCATTATGGCAGAGGTGGGTGAAAGCATCTCCCTCATACCGGGTCCGCCCTTTGGACCTTCGTAACGTATCACCACAACATGCCCTGGCTGGACTTTACCTCCAAGTATGCCCTCTATGGCCTCCTCTTCTGAGTCAAAGCATATGGCTTTCCCTCTAAAGACCAACATCTTTGGGTCAACGCCAGCGGTTTTTACCACAGAACCCTCTGGCGCAAGGTTTCCAAAGAGTATGGCTATGCCTCCTTCTTTAGAGTAAGGCTCTTCAACCCTCCTTATAACCTCTCCGTCCGCATCTGGAGCTTCTTGGGCTATCTCTCTTAGGGTTTTAAGGCTCACGGTGAGCCTGTCGGGATAGGGCAGGTATCCGCCTCTTATGAGTTCTTTCAGTATGGCTGGTATGCCCCCGGCGTTGTCAAGGTCCTGAATGTGGTAGTGGGAGGCGGGGGATATCTTGCAGATGGTGGGTGTTCTTTTTGATATCTCGTTTATGCGGGCAAGGTCGTATTCTACGCCAGCCTCTCTGGCTATAGCCAGCAGGTGCAGGATGGTATTGGAGGAGCCACCCATGGCTATGTCCACCGCAAAGGCGTTGTCAAAGGTTTCCTCCGTTAGGAGGTCTCTGGGTCTTATGTTTCTCCTTAGGAGTTCCATTATCTGCCTTGCCACCTGACGGGCGAGTAGCTCTCTGCGTGGGTCCACCGCCGGTATAGTGCCGTTGCCTGGCATACCAAGTCCAAGCACCTCCGTAATGCAGTTCATGGAGTTGGCTGTGAACATACCAGAACAGCTCCCGCATGTAGGACAGGCATGTTCCTCTATAACCTTTAGCTCCCTCTCTGTAATCTTGCCAGCTTGAAGTTGTCCTATGCCTTCAAAAACGCTTATGAGGTCTACTTTCTTACCATTTACCTCTCCAGCCAGCATGGGACCACCGCTGATGAAGATGGTGGGGATGTTAAGCCTTGCGGCGGCCATAAGCATACCAGGGACTATCTTGTCGCAGTTGGGAATGCATATGAGGGCATCCAGCTGATGGGCTTCTACCACCGTTTCTATGGAGTCTGCAATAAGCTCCCTTGAGGGCAAGGAGTAGTGCATGCCATAGTGCCCCATGGCTATGCCATCATCTACGCCTATGACATTGAACTCTATGGGAACACCTCCCGCTTTGCGCACCTCATCCTTTATAGGTTGGACAAACTCCCTTAGATGCACATGCCCCGGTATGATGTCTATGTATGAATTGGCTATGCCGATAAGGGGTTTGTCAAAATCTTCTTCTGTGAGCCCGCAGGCTCTGAGAAGTGCCCTATGTGGCGACCTCTCTATACCCTTCTTAACCTTGTCGCTCCTAAGCATTTTGCACCTCCTCAAAGTTAAGAATATCCATATACTCCCACTCTCTGTAAGCCATAGCGTAAATACCAGCTTGAGACAGGAGCTTTACAAAACCATCATCAAAAGCCAAACTACCCATGATGAGAATGAGCTTTTTGTTTGTATACTCAGGAAAATACTCCAAAAACCTCTTGGCTTTCTCTTTGAACTCTTCAATGTGCTTCTCTCTTGGTGTGGATTTTACCTCCACCAGAAAGACCATATTCTCACACTCTGCCACCGCATCAAACTCTTCGTAGATACCTTCTGATTTTTTTCTGTATATGAGCCTTGTGGCAAGCCTTTGCACCTCACAGCCAAAGTATTTTTCAATAACTGGTCTCAAAGCTGGGAAGATTATATCCTCCACTATTGTGCCCAGCTTGTTTGCAATCTCTCCCCAGCGTTTGTTGGACTCCCTTAGCTCTCTCTTGTGTTCTTCTTTGTATTCCTCTATCTTACGATTGGTCTCCTCTCTGTATTCCTCTATCCTACGATTTGTCTCCTCCCTGTATTCTCGTATTTGTCTGTCCGTTTCTGCTCTGTATTCTGCTATTTTCCTATCTGTCTGTTCTTTGTATTCCCTTATCTGTCTGTCTACTTCTCTGCGGTAGTCGCTCAAAAACCTTACCACCCATACCTTAAAGTCTTTCATCTCCTCTATAAAATGCTCTGCCAACCGTTCCAACCTTTCAACTCTATCCTCAATCCTTTCCATTACCTTAGAATATAGGCTAAAACTGCTGTGACCACCACATTAAGGATGGATATGGGGAGCATTATCTTCCAACCTATCTCTGTAATGTCCTTTGCCTGAAACCTTGGTAGTGTCCAGTGTAGCCAAAGCACGAAAAAGACCAACCCAAACATCTTTATTAAAAACCAGAGATAAGGAGACAGAGGTCCAAAGATGTGAGGTCCTGACCATCCTCCAAAGAAGAGCACCACCGCTATGGCAGAAAGTGCCATAACATTCAGATACCACTCCGCAAGGGGGAAAACCCCAAACCTCATGCCACCGTATTCCACGTTGTAGCCCGTGACCAGTTCTGCCTCCGCCTCTTGGATGTCAAAGGGCACTCTCCCAGACTCTGCCAGCATGCAGAAGAGGTAAAGGATAAAGGCTACCGGCTGGTAGACTATAAACCACACTCCTCTTTCTATTTGGGCTTGCACTATGCCTGTGGTGCTCATGGTGCCCGCAAGTAGGATTACGCCCAGGACGGAGAAGCCAAGCACCACCTCGTAGGAGATGATAACCGCTGCCTTTCTAAGGGAGCCAAGAAAGGCATATTTGGAGTTGGAAGCCCAGCCAGAGAATATGGTGCCATACACCGCCAAAGAGCCAAAGGCAAAGACCAAGAGCAAAGCTATGTTTACATCGGATATGATGGGCTTTATCTCATAGCCAAAGAGGGTAAACTCAGGACCAAAGGGTATAACAGAAAAGAGAAGTATGGCAGGGGCTACCGCCATAACCACCGCAAGATAGTAAACGGGCTTATCCGCATTCTGCGGTATTACAGACTCCTTAGTCAGGAGCTTTATGCCGTCCGCAAGGGGTTGCAAAAGCCCAAAGGGACCCACCAGCTTGGGACCAATCCTTGCCTGAATATGACCGGCAAGTTTCCTCTCAAACCAAGTAAGATATGCACCTATGCCAAGGAAAACACCAAGCACCACCAGTATTTTCACAAGAGTTATCAGAACCGACAACCAAAGCTCCATCATACAACCTCCATTATTTCTGAAAATTTCAACCTTACTCCTTTGTATAGCTCCACCTCCTCCTCAAAGCCATAGAGTGCTATTTTTCTCTCTTCGTCCACCACCAGCACAAGTTTTTTGATAAGGTCCACAAAGACAAGCCTGCCAACGCCAAAGTTTAGATAGTCTTTCAGCTTCTCCTCAAAGTATTCCATAGAGGTCTCTTCTGCGATAACTTCCACTACAAGGTCTGGAGGCTCCTGCAAAAAGCCCCTTGGAACTTCTCTCAGCCTCTCCCTTGAGTAAAAGGCTATATCAGAAGCCCTTAAAGTGAGAGGCTCTCTTTTGATAACAAGCCCCAGCTCGCCTGCAAAAACATAGCCCATGCCCCTCTCTTCCAATAATCTCACAAGCCTTGCACTTATCCTCGCCACAGCCCTTGAGTGCCATCCGCCTGCCGGAGACATTTCTATGAGCCTCCCGTCTATTATTTCATACCTGCCCTCTCTAGGAAGACTTTCTATATCATGGTAGGTCAGGAGCTCCGCAGTCTTCATAAGCCCGCCTCCTCAAGCACGTCCTTGAGCCTCACGCTTACTCCTTTGTATAGCTCCACCTCCTCTTCAAAGCCATAGAGTGCTATTTTTCTCTCTTCGTCCACCACCAGCACAAGTTTTTTG
>JAXSPD010000065.1:0-7754 GCA_037926845.1 Candidatus Pampinifervens yunnanense
GTGGTCGCGATTGAGAACTTCTCAGCGCCGCTTGATTATGGCGGGATGGTTGAAGAATGCAACTGTTTTGTGGTAGGAGAGCTTGACTGGGTCATATCGGAGGATACGGTTGTGAGACCAGACCTTGTAGTTTTGTGTGAAGAACCTCAGGACTACATAAGAAAAAGACCGGAGGTGGTCTTTGAGATAGTTTCGGAGAACTCAAAGGAGATGGACGAGTTTGTAAAGTTTAAGCTCTATGAGCAGGAGGCAGTGCCCTACTATGTGCTACTGTATCCAGAAAGCAAAAGCTGGAAAGCCTACAGATGGACTTCAGAGGGTTTTGTGCCTATGGAAAGGCTCTCCTTTAGTGTAAAAGACTGCCCTTTTGAAATAGACGCAGAAAGGCTTTGGAGGTAAACATGGAAAGCGTGGTCGCTTGGCTCATAATAACTCTTATAAAGATACTGGTCATATTGGGTATAGTCCTTGGTGTGGGTGCGTATCTGACCTTGGTGGAGAGAAAGGTAGCAGCGCACATACAAAGAAGACCAGGTCCCATGGTGGTGGGTTGGCACGGACTTTTGCAACCCCTTGCGGACGGTCTTAAGCTCCTCACAAAGGAAGACCTCTTTCCAAGATACGGAAACAAGTTTCTGTATAACCTTGCCCTTGTGATGGCTCTTGTGCCTGCGGTTTTGGTCTTTGCGGTAGTTCCCTTTGGTCCCGAGTTTGAGCTTTTTGGATACAAGATAAAGCCCATTCTTACCGATGTAAACATTGGTCTACTGCTTGTCTTTGCCCTTGGTTCTATGGCGGTCTTTTCCATAGCCTTGGCAGGATGGGCTTCCAATTCCAAGTATGCCCTTATAGGCTCTATGAGAAAGGCAGGCATAGTGGTCTCCTACGAGGTGGTTATAACCTTTGCGGTCATGGGTCCCATAATACTGGCAGGAACTCTCTCCACCTACAACATAGTCCAAAAACAAATAGAGCAAAACCTTTGGTATATATGGCTACAACCTGTAGCTTTCGTGGTCTACATGTTTGCCATGCTTGCGGAAACTGGAAGAGTGCCCTTTGACATCCAAGAGGCAGAGGCGGAGCTGGTCACAGGCTTTACTGTGGAATACGGTGGCATGAAGTTTGGTCTTTTCCCACTTGTAGAGTGGTATGTGGAAGTGCTCTCTTTGTCTGCCATTGCGGTGGTTCTCTTCTTGGGTGGTTGGTCTCCCATAAACATACCCTTCCTTGGCTTTGTGGACCCCCTCTTTTTCCTTGGACCGTTATCTCCCTTTGTCTGGTTTATCCTCAAGGTAAGCCTTCTATTCCTTTTTGTGCTATGGCTTCATTGGACACTGCCAAGATATAGGATTGACCAGATAACCGCCACCGCCTGGAAGGTGATGCTACCCCTTACCTTTGTAAACTTGGTGCTTACCGCGGTTATAGCACCCCTCATATGGAGATGAGGATGAAACTAAGGCATATGCCCCATTACACCTACGAAGACTACGCAAGGTGGCAAGGCGACTGGGAGCTTATAGAAGGTATTCCCTATGCCATGGCTTTGTCCACAAGACTTCACCAAAGGTTTGTCTTTCGCTTACAAAGGCTTATAGTCCAGACACTTGAGGGAAAACAGTGTCCCTGTGAGGTTCTTTCAGAGGTAGACTGGGTCCTTTCAGAAGATACCGTCCTAAGACCAGATATATCGGTCCTTTGCGATGGAGGAAACGAAGACTACATAAGAGAAACACCCGTGCTTATTGTGGAGGTGGTTTCGAAAACTTCAAAAAAGCACGACGAAAGGACAAAGTTTGAAATATATCAAGAGCTTGGTGTTCCCTACTACATACTCCTTTATCCAGAGGAAAAAATCTTAAAGGTATATAGAAACACTTCTGAAGGGTATGTGCCCTTGGAAAACCTAAGGTTTAGTATAAAAGAGTGCCTTATTGAACTAAAAGAGGAAGAAATATGGAGGTAAAACATGGTAAAGAAGGTTTTTGAGAGACCCCTGAGCTGGCTTGAGAGAATTTTGTTCCTTGACTTTATAAGAGGGCTGTCCATAACCATAAGGCATGCCTTTAGGAGGACCATCACTACACACTATCCCTATGAGAAGCTCACACCGCCCAAGCGTTTTAGAGGCTTCTTTGGGCACAAGGTGGTGGACGGAAAAGAACCCCAGCCTGCCTTTGACGAGTGGGTGGAGAGGTTTAAGATAAAGGTAGAGCCCGGTCAAAGCCGATGCGTGGTCTGCATGCTATGCAAGAGAGCTTGCCCTGTGCCACAGCTCTTTGAGATAGAAGGCGAGAAACTACCCGACGGCAGGAGGAGGGTTTCTGTCTTTAACATGAACATGATGCTTTGCACCTTCTGTGGCTTTTGCGTGGACGCCTGCCCTGTGGACTGCCTTTTCCAAAGCGATATCCACGAGACCGCAAGCTACACAAGAAGGGATGCGGTGCTAAACCTTGAAGTGTTAGAGAGGATTGGCAGAGATTGGCAAAGGAGAAGAGAAGAAGAGCCAGACAGAATATGGATAGATGACTACCAAAGACAGAGACTTTGGTATGAAAATGACCTTAAACTTCCGGAGGTGAAAAGGTGATACAGTGGCTGGTTTTTCTCCTCTTTTCCACTCTTGCGGTGCTTTCTGCCCTTGGAGTTGTGCTTTTGTCCAACCCCATATATGTGATACTCTCCCTTTTGTCTACCCTTGTGGCTATAGCAGGTATATTCTTTGTGGCAGGTGCGGAGCTTGTGGGTGCTCTCCAGCTTCTTATCTATGTGGTTGCAGTGACGGTCTTCTATGTCTTTGTGCTTACCGCAGTCCCATGGGAGAAAGCCCTCAAAAAGGACTCCCACTACAGGGTTGCAGGTCTCTTTTCCTTCCCCCTTATACCCCTACTCTATGCGGAGATGCTCTTGGTGTTTCTCATCGGAGTTAGCGTATCGCCAAAGGGAGAGTTTAGAGAGCTTATACAGAAGTTTGGCAATGTGGAGGTGATAGGTGGTATACTCTTTAGCAAGTATTTCCTTGCCTTTGAGCTTGTTTCCCTCGTTTTGCTAATTGGAATGATAGGAGCGGTAATAATAGGAAGGAAGGAGGCACAGACCTATGACAACCATACCCCTTGAGGCATACTTGACCCTTAGCGTAATTCTCTTTGGGCTTGGCGTCTTTGGTATGATAGTGCGTAGAAATATGGTAACCGTTCTTATGAGCATGGAGCTTGCCCTAAATGCGGTCAACGTGCTCTTTGTGGGTGCGGACGCACACCTAAGCCTTGTGGACGGTCAGGTCTTTGCCCTTTTTATCATAGCCCTTGCCGCTGCAGAGGCTGCAGTGGGTCTTGGTATAATAATAGCCATATTTAGGCTTAGAAAGGTAGACTCTACCGATGAAATAACAGACATGAGAGGGTAAGATGGAGATACTGGTTCTTATCTCACCTCTAATAGCCTTTTTGATAATAGGTCTCTTTGGCTCAAGAATAGGAGACATGGCTTCCGCAATTATAGCCATACTTGGCTCCCTCTTCTCCTTTATCTTCTCCCTATGGGCTACCTCAAAGGCTCTCTCTCAACCCTTTAGTATAAAACTCTACGAATTCCTACCCCTTGGAGACTACACACTATCGCTTGGTCTTTACTTTGACGCACTCTCTTCTATCACCGCCTCTGTGGTTACCTTCGTGGCTACTCTTATCTTCATATACTCCGTAGGCTACATGTCTAACCTCTTTGGTCAATGGACTTTTAAGTTCTATGCATACCTTTCCCTCTTCCTCTTTGCCATGCTTCTTATCGTGCTTTCTGATAACTTGCTTGGTATCTTCTTTGGCTGGGAAGGCGTTGGTCTTGCCTCTTATCTGCTTATTGGATACTTCCACACTCAGAAAAAGTCCGCTAATGCCTCCTTTGAGGCTTTTACCCTAAACCGTATCGGAGACTGGTTTTTCCTCTTTGGTATTATCGCCACCTTTTACCTTTTTGGTTCTTTGTCTATTCTTGACATTTTTGGCAAGGTCTCTGAGGTGGACAAGGCACTTCTTGGTCTTGCGTGTTTGTTGCTATTTGGTGGTGCGGTAGGAAAGTCTGGTCAACTTCCTCTTCACACATGGCTTCCTAACGCTATGGCTGGTCCTACTCCTGTTTCTGCCCTTTTGCACGCTGCTACCATGGTGGCAGCAGGTGTTTATATGGTTGCAAGGCTCTATCCCATGTTTGAAAACGCACCACAGAGTTTAAAGGTTGTTGCCCTTGTGGGAGGTTTAACTGCCCTCTTTGCAGCCCTTTCCGCAACCTCTCACACAGACATCAAGAAGATAATCGCCTTTTCCACCATGAGCCAGCTTGGACTTATGTTTTTGGCTTTGGGTCTTGGAGACAAGATGTCCGCCATGTTTCACCTTACCACTCATGCCTTTTTCAAAGCCCTACTTTTCCTCTCTGCAGGTTCAATAATCCATGCCTTTCACCATCATGTGCATGACATATACGAGACAGGAGGTTTGAAAAAATACATGCCCATAACCTATGGCAGTTTTCTTGTGGGAGCATTGGCATTGGCTGGAATATTTCCACTATCAGGTTTTTGGAGCAAGGACCTCATAGTGGCAACTGCCTATGAAGTGAGCTTTTTCTGGGGAGTGCTTGTGTCTGTGGTGAGCTTTTTGACAGCCTATTACATATTCAGGGAAGGCTTTGTCATGTTTCATGGCAAGGAGCATTTCAGGCACGAGCATAAAGAGGAGCCCCATGAGAGTCCTGGCGTGATGGCAATACCCATGCTTTTGTTAGCCCTAATGGCGGTGTCCGCAGGATTTTTTGAGGGCTGGTATGGGGGTGTGATGGGGGTAAAGAAGGAGCTACACCTGAACATTGCCTTGCTTTCGGTAGGCATTGCATTGGCAGGTATAGGTGTAGCCTATCTTGTGTATGTGAGAGGACTGATAGACCCACAGAAGGCATATGAGGCTCTCAAGCCTTTGCATACTACCTTCAAAGAGCAGTTCTTTACTGAAAGGCTTTACCATAGGGTGTTGGCTGGTGGATACCTCTTTTACTCTAAAATACTCTACATGACTTCAGAAAGACAGCTCATAGACGGGCTTGTGAACGTTACCTATCCAGCAGTGAAAGGTGCTGGCAGTGTCCTTAGACAGCTTCAAGGAGGCAAGCTAAACCTCTATGCCTTCTTTATAGCCTTTGGCTTTTCCTTGCTTCTTCTTATAACAATCCTGTGGAGGTAAAAGATGGAAAACCTTCTGAGCCTTGCCATATTCCTGCCCTTATTGGGTTCTTTGCTGGTTGCCATAGTGAGGAAGGAGAAGTTCTCAAAGTTCCTCTCTCTGGGCATTTCCTCCGTGGTCTTTCTCATAGTGCTTTATCTCTTTCTCCATTTTGACTGGTCCGTCCAGGGTTTCCAGTATAGGACAAAGTTGGACTGGATTCCCTCCCTTGGCATTTCTTACCATGTGGGTGTGGATGGCATGGCTATATCTCTGCTTTTGATGACCTCCTTGGTCTTTGTGGTTGCCTTTCTGTGGTCTCTAAAGGTAGAGGACAGACCAAATCTATACTTTGCCCTCTTTCTTGCCCTTGAGACCGCCTGTTTGGGTGTTTTCTCCGCTCTGGACCTTTTCCTCTTTTACCTCTTCTGGGAGGGTATGCTCATCCCCATGTATTTCATCATAGGTCTGTGGGGACACGACAGGAAGGTCTACGCCGCCAACAAGTTCTTTGTATACACCTTCTTTGGCAGTGTTTTTCTACTGCTTGGGCTTGCCAGTATAGTGGTCTACGGCTACATGATGACAGGCAAGCTTTCCTTTGACTATCTTTTCCATCTTAGCTTTTCCTATCCTATGCTTTTGCAGACCGCCGCCTTTTTGCTCTTTGGGCTTGGCTTTGCAGTCAAAATTCCCATGTGGCCCGTGCATACATGGCTCCCAGACGCCCACGTGGAGGCTCCAACCGCAGGCTCCATAGTCCTTGCGGCCGTGCTTCTCAAGATGGGAACTTACGGCTTTGTAAGATACTCATTACCCCTCTTCCCAGATGCCAGCAAATACTTTATTCCTCTCATATTCTTCCTGAGCCTTGTAGCCATAATCTACACCGCCATGATGGCAATAGCCCAAACCCACATAAAGAGGCTCATTGCCTACTCTTCCATAAGCCACATGGGTGTAGTGACCCTTGGCACCTTTGCCATGGACCTTAACGCATTAAACGGAGCTATATACATGATGATAGCCCACGGTCTTTCCTCTGCCGCACTGTTTATGTCCGCAGGCTTTATATACGACAGAGTCCACTCCTATCATATGGATGACCTTGGGGGTCTGGCAAGGTATGTGCCAAAGCTGGCAGTTCTTTTCATGATATCTGGTCTTGCTGGCATAGGCTTTCCGGGTCTTGCAGGCTTTGTGGCAGAGTTTTTGGTCTTTCTCGGCACATACAAAAACTTCCCCCTATGGGCTTTTATAGCAGGCGTGGGTGTGGTGCTATCTGCGGCCTATTTCCTCTACATGTATAAAAGGGTCATGTTTGAGGAGGAGACCATATCCGAATACAGGTTGGAAAAGTGGAGGCACCTAAAGGATTTGGAAGCCCATCACATGCTTTCTTTTATCCTTATCATAGCCTCTGCCTTCCTGCTTGGACTCTATCCCTATCCCTTCGTCAAGGTCATAGAGCAAACTTCACGATATGTGCTTGGAGGTTAAAGGGTGAATTGGAACGCTCTTATTCCTGAGCTTGTGCTTTCCTTGGGTATACTTCTGGTCTTTGTGCTTGACCTTTTTTCTAACAAAAAACACTACAGGGCTCTTAGTATAATCTCCGCCCTTGTGCCTGTTGCATCCCTTATAAGCCTTCTCTTTGTGCATTATCCGGCCAGAGCCCTCTTTGACCTCTTTGAGGTAAACGCTTTGAACCTGCTTGGAAAGGCTGTCATATACATACTCACAAGCCTTGTGCTTTTCTCCATGCACGACTACTACGAGAAAAGAGACTCCGTCTACACGGAGCTTTCTTACTTGCCTCTTCTTTCAACCCTTGGGCTCTCCATACTTGTGTCTTCAAAGAACCTCCTTCTGGTCTTTGTGTCCCTTGAACTTGCCAGCATAGGCATGTATGTGATGGTCTCCCTCCTGAAGGGCGATGTCCTCTCAAAGGAGGCAGGCTACAAATACCTTATCATAGGATCTTTGGGCACCTCCATGCTTGCCCTTGGCTCTGTCTTCTACTATGCCAGCACGGGAAGTTTCTTTTTCAAAGAATACCGTGATGAAAACAGCCTCTTTATGCTCTCCATGCTCCTCCTGCTGTCCGCCCTTGCCCTAAAGGCTTCTGCGGTGCCTTACCACTTTTGGACACCTGATGCCTACGAGGGTGCACCCACGCCCATAACGGGCTACCTGTCCTCTGTGCCAAAGGTTGCCCTTTACTTCTTCCTTGTCCAGCTCCTTGGCTACTTTTACCATCTCAAGCAGTGGCTAGTGCTTATTGCAATTCTTTCCCTCCTTTCCATGTTCTACGCCAACTTTGTGGCTTACACCCAACGGTCTGTAAAGAGGCTACTGGCTTACTCCACCATCGCCCACGCTGGCTATTTCCTCCTTGGCATAAGCACTGTAGACCCTTATCTTCAAAAGGCTCTTCTTTTCTATGTTTCCCTGTATGCCTTCGCAAGCCTTGGTGCTTTTACCCTCCTGTCTGTGCTTGAGAAGAAGCCCGGCTTTTCCCACCATATGTTA
>JAXSPD010000066.1:0-7572 GCA_037926845.1 Candidatus Pampinifervens yunnanense
GTTGACGCATCGTCTATAACTATTATTTCGTCAACCTTTAGGCTCTGCTCCAGCACTGACTGTATGGCTTGTGCTATGTATTGCTCTCCGTTATATACGGGTATGACAACGCTTACCATAACTTGGAAACCTTTTCCTTTAACTCAAGCTCGTAGAGAAACTTATACTTAAGGAAGGTGTAAAAGAAGGCAGAAAGGGCAACCATAAAGCCTCTTAGACCATCAAGAAAACCTAATTGGACAAAGTATACCTTAATAAAATGCCAAAGAGGATTGAATATTAGCTTATATAACCTGAACCTCTTGCCTTCACTTTTCATAATTTCCGCCATTGTGTATGCATAGTGCACCGTTTTTAAATACTGGTCTTTTAGACTTTTGTATGAATAATGATAGAGGTCTCCCTTTAACCTTCCTACACTACCGCTAAATACAGCCCTTTCGTGGAGTAATCCTTCAAACCTTACCTCGCCCTTACGGAAAAGTCTAATCCTCCACTCGGGATACCATGCGTGTTTTAAAAAATCTCCCAAGTAATAAGTCCGTCTGCTAACCATATAAATATCATGCTTTGGGTTTTTGATTGCCTGTCCTATGCTTTCCCTTAGCTCTTTGGAAACTTCCTCATCCGCATCCAGCACAAACACCCAATCCCCGGAGCATAGACCTATGCCGTAGTTTAGTTGGTCTGGGTATCCTTTCCATTCTCTAAAAAAAACCTTTGCCCCCAGCTCTTTGGCAATTTCCACAGTTCTATCCGTTGAGCCCGAGTCCAAAACCACCACCTCCTGTGCCAGACCCTGCACGCTTCTTATCGCCCTTTCTATGTTTTTCTCTTCGTCCTTTGTGAGAATAAGGACAGACAACATTTTAGGCTTATAATTATAAGCTATGGCAAAATTGAGAGTTCAAGATGTGGCAAAGGAGCTTGGCGTTCCAGTCAAAGAAGTAAGAGAAGTGCTCAAGGAGTGGGGCATAGACAAGGGCAACTTTGCCTATCTTGATGAGGAAGAGCTACAGATAGTATACGACCATTTCTCCGTTTCTAAGGAAAGGGTGGCGGAGAATGGGAACACCACAACGGCTAAGGAGTCGCCAGAAGTTGCTGAACCAGTAAAGGAAGAAAAGCAAGCTATACAAAGAGAGGAAAGAAAACCCAGAGACCAAAGACAAAGGGATAACAGACCTTACGAAAAGCCAAGACAACCACCAAGGGAAACCACCTCTGTAAGGAGAGAAAGACCAGAGGAGAAAGAAAGGTCTCGCCGACCCGAAGATAGGAGACCACCCCTGCCTCCAAGGTCCCCTGCACCACCACCTATGCCACCACCCCGCGAGCAGAAGGCAGAAGAGAAACCTCAAAAGCCACAACCAAAGGAAAAACTCAGCAAAAGCGAAGAGCAGATGCTTAAAAAGATTCAGCAACCAGTGAAGAAGGAAAAAAGAGAGGAGAAGGAAGAGGAAATTAAGATAGTTCAGATTCCAGAGGTGGTAACCGTCAGAGAGCTGGCGGACCTTTTGAGAACGCCCCCAAACCAAATAATGGCGGAGCTTCTCAAGAGAGGAATACTTGCTACCATAAACCAAACAGTTCCTTCAGAAGTGGCACTTCAAGTAGCGGAAGCCCTTGGATTCCTTGCGGAGATAAAGTCGGAGGAAATAAAGGAAGAAGAGGAGGCAGAGGTCTCTGAAGAAGGTGGAGAACCAAGACCTCCAGTTGTTGTGGTTATGGGTCATGTGGACCACGGCAAGACAACCCTTTTGGATACCATAAGGAAAACCAGAGTGGCGGAGCGGGAAAAGGGTGGCATAACTCAGCATATTGGTGCTTCGGTGGTGGAGATGCCCGACGGCAGGAAGATAACCTTCTTGGACACACCGGGACACGAAGCCTTTACCTCTCTAAGGGCAAGGGGAGCTCAGGTTACAGACATTGCGGTTCTAGTGGTTGCTGCGGATGACGGCGTCATGCCACAGACCGTGGAAGCAATAAACCATGCCAAGGCTTTCAACGTGCCAATAATAGTGGCGGTCAATAAGATAGACAAGCCCGGATCAGACCCTCAAAGGGTAAGAAGGGAGCTTTCTGAACTTGGACTAATACCAGAAGAGTGGGGTGGAGATACGGTCTTTGTGGATGTGTCCGCAAAGACTGGTCAGAATGTGGATACGCTCCTTGAATACATACTCTTGGTGGCAGACCTCCTTGAGCTAAAGGCAAATCCCAACAAGCCCGCAAAGGGCACCATAATAGAGTCCAAGCTTGACAAACAGAGGGGTGTGGTGGCAACGGTGCTGGTGCAGGAGGGAACCCTAAGGCTTGGTGATGTGTTTGTGGCGGGAACCACCTATGGGCGCGTTAGAGCCATGTTTGATGACAAGGGCAGAAAGGTCAGAGAGGCTGGTCCCTCCATGCCTGTGGAGGTGCTAGGCTTTGAAGAACTACCTATGGCAGGCGACCAGCTGAAGGTAGTTGAGGATGAAAGAAAAGCCAAGCAAATAGCCGAGCAGAGAAAACTCAAAAAGGAACAAATGGAGAAGGTTGCCAAGGGCTTGGTGCTTGAGGAGGTCTTTAAAAAGATACAAGAAGGGGAACTAAAGGAGCTAAGGCTCATACTAAAAACGGATACACTTGGCTCTTTGGAAGCTCTGAAGAAGTCTCTCTCTGAGCTTTCCACACCTGAGGTCTCTGTAAGAATAATACATGGGGATGTGGGTGGCATAACAGAAAACGATGTTATGCTTGCTAAGGCAAGTGGTGCGGTTATAATCGGCTTTAACACGCGTCCAGACATAAAGGCAAGGGAAACTGCGGAAGCGGAGAAGGTAGATATAAGGCTCTACGGAATCATATACGAAGCCATAGAGGATGTGAAAAAGGCACTCAAGGGTATGCTAAAGCCTGTGGAGAAAGAGGTGGTTCATGGTTCTGCGGAGGTTAGGGCTACCTTTAAGATAAAGGGTGTGGGCACAGTAGCTGGATGCTATGTGCTTGAGGGCAAAATTCTCAGAAACGCCAGGGCAAGGCTTGTAAGAAACGGCGTTGTGGTCTTTGAGGGCAAAATAGAGAGCCTAAAGAGGTATAAGGAAGATGTGCAAGAGGTGGCAAAGGGCTTTGAATGTGGAATAAAGCTAAAGGACTACAACGATGTGAAGGTGGGTGATATTATAGAATGCTACGAAGTGAAGTTAGAAAAGCCACAGTAAGCCTTAACGAGATATATACCAGCCTTCAAGGAGAAGGACTGCTCGTAGGCACACCTAGTATATTCATAAGGCTTCAGGGTTGTAATCTTAGATGCCCTTGGTGCGACCAGCCCTCCGCTTTGGCTTTCAAGGAAAGCGCTGTGAGTCTTGATGAGCTTTTGAAGACAGTGGAGGAGCTCCCTCACAGGCATGTGGTTATAACCGGCGGAGAGCCCTTTGCGGAGGCTTCTCTTCCTATGCTTGTGGAGGAACTGCTAAAAATGGGGAAGTCTGTTCAGATAGAGACAAACTGCACATTATGGCAGGAAGGCTTGGAGGAGTTGGCTCCTTTGCTTCATATAACCTGCTCGCCCAAGGCGGTAGCAAGCTGGTATGTGCATCCCAAGATAAGAGAGTATGCAAAGGAGCTAAAGTTCGTGGTGGACAAGGAGCTAAGCCTTGAGGTCCTACTAAGGTTTGAGGAGTTCCTCCGGAGGGGCGTGGTAATGCTACAGCCCGAGGGAAACAAAGAAGTTTTTTTTCACAAAGCCCTTGATATACAGCTGAGGCTTTTGGAAATGGGCTACCAAGTTAGGGTGCTCCCGCAGGTGCATAAGCTTCTTGGGCTGAAGTGATTTTTTGCGTTCCTGGGAAGAAGTATTCTGTGATGGCAAGATAGAGAGCCTTTGCAAAACTGTCTTGAAAGCTTGGGTCAGACATCATGAGGGCTTCCTGCGGGTTTGTCATAAATCCTACCTCTACAAGGACAGAGGGTATGCCCGGCGTCTTTAGCACCGCAAAGCCCGCCCTTTGGATACCCCTAAAATGCACATCCCTGCCGAGCTCCCTTCTGACCACCTTGGCAATCCTTTGTCCAAAGACAACGCTTTCGTTCAGGGTCACATCCATAGCGAGGTCTGCAAGCACCGCCCTTGCTTGTGTGGGTATGTCTGACCTTCCGAAGACAAGACTTGCATAATGTTCGTTGTTAACTATCTGCTGGCGACGTCTTTGTGCTGCCTCTGATGATATGGCAAATATAGTTGTCCCTCTTGCCTCTGGTAGTCTTTGAGGGTGTGCATCTGCATGTATGCTTATAAATAGGTCTGCTCTGTTTTTAAGTGCTATGTTCGCCCTTTCCTGAAGTGGCACAAAGGTGTCATCTTTGCGTGTCATTATCACCCTAAACCTTCCATCCCCCTCAAGGTAGCTGGCAAGCCTTTTGGCTATGGCAAGCACCACATCCTTTTCTCTTATATTCATATGTCCTATGGCTCCTGGGTCATGCCCGCCATGCCCCGGGTCAACTACTACCACCCTTCTCTGTGTTATCACCTGCCCCCTTTTTACCTCGTTTACTACCCTCTCCCTAGTAGGTGCATTATCCGTATATCGCAGTATTCTTACAAAGGCTGGGTCTATAATCTCTATTAGCTCCTCCCTATCTTCCGCTTTTGCTATACCTTTCTCGGCTGGGGCATCCGTGTATATGTCTATAACTATCCTAAAGGGTTCCTGAAGTGAGAAGGCTTTTATGTCCTGAAAGTTTCTTTCAAAGACCACCCTTGTGCCCCAGGGATGCCTGCCAATGCGTGCCTGCAGGCTTGTAGGGAGCTTTATATCTACCCCCTCCATAATATCTACCACAACCCTCCTTGGGTTCTCAAGGGTGTAGACCTTGTAGTCCACCCTCCTGTCCAGCTGGAGCACTATGCGTTCCTTGTCTGGGTATTTTCCTACCCTGACGAGGGCTGTCTGGGAAAAGCCCAAGCCTACCAAAAGGCTAAAAATTACCAAAATCCTCAGGAACATGTGCCTCCTCCTCCACTTCAGAATACCTTGTTGCCCATGCGGGCTTTGGAAACCTTACAATCATAGGGTTTGGTATGTCAGGCTGGTATAGTATCATACTGCCCTTCTTGAGCATTATGGCTCTCTGTTTGAAGTTTCCTGTGAGATACTCGTATTCCTTGCTAAGCACCTCGCTGGAGTCCATTCTACCCAGCACTTTTAGGGCTGAGTTTGCCACTACCCTTTTTTCCACCTCGCTGGCGGTCTGCTGAGCACCTATGAGTATAACACCAAGGCTCCTACCTCTTTCTGCAATATCCAGCACCACATCCTTTATAGGGCTCCAGCCCTCCTTTGGTGCATACTTGTTTAGTTCGTCAAGAACAACGAAAACTTTAGGATAGGGCTTGCCTATGTTTTCTTTTTCTTTGAAGACCTTCTTGAGTATGGCTCCCACCACAAACATCTTGCCTATGCTGTGAAGACCGCTTATGTCCACCACAGAGAGCCTGTTTTCTTCCCATCTGGGCGGGCTTGACAAGCCTCTTATGAGCCTTCCTACGTGCATACAAGCCCGGCTGAACCTTCTAAAGAAGGCGTAGGCGGTCTGCGTCTGGGCATCTCCAAACCAGCTCCTGTATAGTTCAGAGCTTTTGTTTTGCTCCTTGTCCCTTATGGCTTCTTCAAGCCTTTCCTCTAGGTCTGTAAGGCTCTCTATATCCCTTGAAAAGTCGTCCACAAGCCTTCCAGAAGGGCTGTTTTGGGCAAGGGCGTAGAGCTTGTTGGCTATCCTGTCTATCACATAGTGTATATTGGAAACGCCTTCCTCACCTTCGGTGAACATAAACCTTATAAGCCCTTCCTCCGCAAATTCCCTTATGCTCCAGTAGAAGGGAACCACATTCTTGTCCAACCGCTCGCAGTCTGGCGTGTGCGGGTCGTGGTAAGAGGGTGGCACATAGAACCTTACATTGTTAAAGGGCTCAGCCCTGAGCCCCATAGCCTCATAGACCTTATGGCTTTCCTCGTCAAGGTTTTTGTTCCTCTTATCAAGCCACAGAAGGTCCTTGCCTTTGACATTAAAGATTATCCCATGCACCCTGTCTCTGTCCCCAGCCTTTTCAAGGATAGAGTAGAGGAGAAAAAGAGCGTAAGAGGTTTTTGTAGCTATACCAGACATGCCCGATATGCTCACATGGGCACCCTCCACGCCGTTTATAAAGTGATAGTTCACATAGACCACATTGCCGTTTCTATCCAAGCCTGCGGGTATCTTTTCCTTCATCTGGTCGTAGTAGAGAGCCCTTTCAAACTCCTTGCCCTTTGCCTTGTAGACCGCATCTCCGGGAGAGGGTGGTGCAAAAACCTCTGGCTCTATTCTTGTCACATTAACCCTTGCCACATAGGCTATGTTTACAGGGATTATACCCTTGCTAACCAAATGTGCGTCGTAGACAAACTCTGCACCTTCTAGGAACTTTTGAACTTCGTTAACTATGCCATAATACTTGACCCTTTGACCCCCCACCTGGCTGTCCACATAAAGCACATCGTCCAGCTGGACCACCTGACCCTCCTCCACCCCAACCCAGAACTCAAGGGGACTAATGGGCTTTGTGCCAAGAACTATTCCCACCCTCATGCATAAAAATATAACACCTTCAAAAAGCGGGCGACGGGATTTGAACCCGCGACCTTCTGCTTGGGAAGCAGAAAGTCTAACCTTTTAAATCTTTGATTTTCAAGCACTGCATGGCTACCCTTTATCTTTTGTTAACCACAGGTTAACCATTTTCCTTAGCATTAGGGAAAGGTATGACCTTAGGTATGTCTTCCAGTTTCTTGACAGCCTCTCTTAGGTGTTCTGGGCTAAGGTGGGCGTATCTCTTTACCATGTTGGTGGACTTATGCCTTGTTAGGTGTTGTATGGTGTAGAGGTCTACTCCTTTCATGGCAAGCCAGCTGGCAAAGGTATGCCTAAGGTCATGAAACCTAAAGTCCACTATGTTGGACTTCCTTAGTGCGTTGTTAAAGGCTTTCCTATAGCCACCTTCTGAGTATGGCTCACCTTTTGAGTTGGTAAACACATAGCCATGTCCTATGCCTGACTTCTCTTGCTTTTCCTTTATCTCCTTTAGTATCTCAATAGCTCTGGAGTTTAGTGGTATGCGTGCGGTCTCTTTGTTTTTGGATAGGCTGGCAGGCAATTGTAGGCTTGAGCTTGCAAAGTCTACCATGTCCCACTTAAGGCTTGTGAGTTCTCCAGCCCTTAGCCCAGTGTAAAGGGCAAACTCTACCATTGGCTTTAACCAGTCTGGCAGGTTGCTTATAAGCCTATCTACTTCCTCTGGGAGTAAATACCTAACTCTTTCATTGCTAACCTTTAAAAGGCTTATCTTTGGCAGGTCAAAGTGGATAAGTCCAAGTTCTTTGGCTTTTCTGAGAATAGACCTTATGGTTTTAAGTTCATGGTTAACGGACTGAGGGCTAAGCCCTTCTTTTAGTCTTTCTTGTTTGTAGCTTTCAAGCCTTAGTGTGGTTATCTTGTTTGCAGGCATAGAGCCTAAAAGAGAAACAACCCTATCAACCAGCCATA
>JAXSPD010000067.1:0-7195 GCA_037926845.1 Candidatus Pampinifervens yunnanense
CAGGGCTTCGCACCGCCATAGAGTGTGCAAGGGACCCATCCATTAGGGTGGCGGTGGTCTCAAAGGTCTATCCTACAAGGTCTCATACAGGTGCAGCACAAGGGGGTCTAAACGCTGCCCTTGGAAACGCAGTTCCTCAAGATAGCCCGGAAGCCCACGCCTTTGATACCATAAAGGGTTCTGACTTTTTGGCGGACCAAGATGCAGTCTACTTTATGTGCAGGCATGCACCCGAGGTGGTTTACGAGCTTGACCGTTGGGGTGTGCCCTTTTCAAGAATGGAGGATGGCAGGATAGCCCAAAGACCCTTTGGTGGTGCATCTTTTCCAAGGACGGTTTATTCTGCGGACAGGACGGGACATGTGCTTTTGCACACCCTCTTCGAGCAGGCTCTGGCACGGGAAAACATAGACTTTTTCAACGAGTTTTTCCTCCTTGACCTTATCCATAATGGGCAGAGGGTCAAGGGCGTGTGCCTGTATGATATAAGGAACGGAGAGGTGGTAAACCTAAAGGCTAAGGCGGTAATCCTTGCAACCGGCGGTTTTGCTCGTATATACTGGCAAAGAAGCACCAACGCAATAGGCAACACAGGCGACGGTGTGGCGGTAGCCCTGCTGAACGGTCTCCCCCTGAAGGATATAGAGTTTATCCAGTTTCATCCCACAGGTCTTGCCAAAACTGGCATACTCCTTTCAGAAGCCTGTAGAGGAGAAGGAGGCTATCTTATAAATAAGCTGGGCGAACGCTTTATGGCAAGGTATGCACCTCAGAAAATGGAGCTCGCACCTCGGGATATGGTCTCAAGAGCCATAGAATATGAAATAAGAGAAGGAAGAGGCTTTGGGGAAGGCACCTCAGCCTATGTGCTTTTGGACCTAAGGCACCTCGGAGAAGAGAAGATAAAAGAAAGACTGCCCCAGGTGCGTCAGCTTGCCATAGACTTTGAAGGTGTAGACCCAGTTTACGACCCTGTGCCAATAAGACCCACAGCCCACTACTGCATGGGTGGAGTGCATGTGGAAAACTACATGACCTCCTCCACACCCCTTGAGGGGCTTTATGCAGTAGGTGAGTGTGCCTGCGTGTCCGTGCATGGTGCCAACAGGCTTGGAGGAAACTCCCTTATAGAACTTCTGGTCTTTGGCAAGTTCTGTGGCATATCCGCCAGGGAATACGCAAAGCAGGTGGACTTTCTTGAGCTTTCGAAGGGAGAAGCCCTTAAAGGTAGCGAGTTTATAGAGGGTCTTATGAAAAGAGAAGGCTATGAAAGGCTTGCGGACATAAGGAAAAAGATGGGTGAGATAACTTGGGAAAAGATGGGTATTTTCAGGGATGAGAAGTCCCTCACCATGGCTTACGAAGAACTATCAGAGTTGCTGGAGCGCTGGAACCACATACCTGTGGTGGACAAAAGCAAGGTCTTTAACACAAACCTCATTGAAGTGCTTGAGCTCAGAAACATGCTCCATCTTGCGAGGGCAGTTGCCTACTGTGCCCTTCACAGAAGAGAGTCAAGGGGCGGACACCACCGCGAGGACTACCCAGAGAGGGACGATGAAAACTTCCTAAAGCATACATTGGTTTGGCAAGATGGGAACAAACTTAGGATAGACTACACAGAGGTAAAGATAACCCAGCATCAACCTGCGGAGAGGAAATATTGATGGACCCACAAACCGCCGTAGTAGCCCTACCAGCATTGATGATGGCTGTTATCTTGCACGAATACGCCCACGGATGGGTAGCCTACAAGATGGGGGACCCAACCGCCAAGGAATTTGGCAGGCTAACTCTGAACCCCATACCCCACATAGACCTATTGGGCACTATAATCCTCCCGGGCATGCTCATGCTTATAGGTTCTCCCATACTCTTTGGCTGGGCAAAGCCTGTGCCCATAAACCCTCTTAGGTTCAGAGACCTAAGGGTAGGGACCTTTTTTGTTTCCATAGCAGGTATAGCCATGAACCTTTGGCTCGCCTTGGTTTTTGCCTTCCTTTACCGGACAATAAGGGAAGGCTATCTGAACTTTCTGAGCGACGCTATACTGATACCACTTGCCCTTTTCTCCGCTAATGCGGTTCTGATAAACCTTGTGCTTGCTTTTTTTAACGCCATACCCATACCACCCCTTGACGGAAGCAGGGCGGTGATGAGCTTCTTTTCTGTGAGATACTGGGAGCTCTTCTACAGGTTTGAAATGTATGGCTTTCTTATAATTACCCTTCTCCTGTTCACTGGAGTTATAGGAAGGCTCATTTTCCCTCCCATTCTATTCCTTTGGAACTATCTTTTAGGTAGGATATGAGGTCTTGGGTCTATTATATAGAGCTCTCCGCTTATTATCAAAAGGGTAAAAGGGAAAGTATATCTGCGGTTTATGTGGTTGCTCTACCAAAGGATAAGCCCCTTAGCCCTGTGGACATGGAATGCTACGCCTCCGAATACGCACCCGCTAGGCTAGCGATAGAGTATGGCATGGCTTACGCCGTAGGCTTTGACGAACAGATTGAGAACCTACAAAAATACGACCTCATGGGCTACAGGGAGGACTTGGAGCTTTATGTTTTCAAGGAAGGGCTTAGCTTTAAGGAAGGGCTTGAGAGGGTATATAGGCTCTTATACGAAAACCTAAAAAAGGAAGAGCTTGTAGCAGTGGAGCCCGTGGTGGATGTGGGTAGCCCACCGAAAGAGCTTATGCTTGAATGCCTTAAAAGTGCTATTTCAACTTAGCCCCTTTTCAAAGTCCTCCGGCTTTATGTTTTCAAGCCACTCCTTTAATTTTTCCTTCTCCTCTTCCTCCTCCGGCTTTGGCACCTTGGACTTTTCCAGCACCTCCTCCTCCACAAACACAGGAGCGTCAAACCTAAGAGCCAAGTTTATGGCATCGCTGGGTCTGGAGTCTATGACTATAAGGTTGTTGCCCTGCAAGAGATGAAGTTCTGCGTAGTAGGTGCTGTCTCTGAGGTCGCTTATGACCACCTTTTCTAGCCTTGCCCCCATGTTTTCTATGATGCTCTTTGTAAGCTCATAGGTCATAGGTCTTGGGGGCTCAATGTTTTGAAGTTGACGCACTATGCTGTCCGCCTCAAAGATACCTATCCATATGGGTAAAAGTATCTCTTCGTTGTCCTTAGCCTTAAGCACCACTATGGGCATTTGAGATACAGGGTCAAGGGTTACTCCATGCACCACCATCTCAATCATGGCAAACCTCCATGTATAAATTTACTCTTTATCCCCCTCTGTAGCAACATGGATTTTTCTGTGGAGTATGTCCTCCAAAGTATAAGGAGCGTGTTCTGGAAGGCGAGCCTTCTCCACCTCGGACTCCACAAGCCACGCCCCTATGTATTCTCTGGCAAGCCTCCATGCGGGAGCCAAAAGCTCTGGCAGATAGTTTTTCAAACTCGGGTAGTCCTCAAGCAGGTCTATAAGCTCCGTTTGTTCTTGCAGTGTTCTTAGCCAGCCCATTCCGCCCCTTTCTTCACCTGCCCTTGTAAAAGCCCTAAGGTGTTCCCACTTATACATATGCTCCATTATTCTTGCCATTCTACTTTTTGCCTCCCTCATTATGGACTTTTTCATGTCCTCCAACTCCTCCAGCAGGTTTTCCCAGTCCACGAGGGCGTAGTTTTCCATCCTTATGAGGTTTGCATTCTCCTCAAGCCACTGAATAAAGTCCTTTTCATAAAGCTCTTTCAATGAATCTTTGCTTTTAGTTCTCATGGTTTTAACTCCCTACGTAGGTCCCTTGTCATTGCTTCTTCGTAGCTGTAGGGGCATTCTTCTGGTATGTTAAAGTCATCTGGATTGTATCCAAGACCTCTTAGCCACTTTCTTATCTCCTTAACCGCATCTATCCAAGCCTTGTCCATTTCCAGCGGTAGTTTGTTTTTAAGGCTTGGATATTTCTTAAACTCTGCCATAATCTCATCTCTGGCATCCTCTATACTCCTTATCCAGCTCAGTCCTCCCCTTTCCCTGCCAGCCCTTGTGTATCTTCTCAGGTTGTCCCACTTATACATATGCTCTAATATCCTTGCCAGCTGGCTTATGCAGGTCTTTAGCTCCGAGCGTGCCATATCCTCTATCTCCTCTAAGAGGTTCTCCCAGTCCACAAGCTCATAGGCTCTTTTCCTTAGCAGTTCCAGGTTTATCTCCACCCACAGAGGATAGTCCTTCTCATATAGATCCTTTAACTCTTCCTTGCTTATGGTTCTCATGTTTTTAGCTCCCTCCGTAGGTCCCTTGTCATTGCTTCTTCGTAGCTGTAGGGGCATTTCTCTGGGACTTCAAGGTCTTCCTTATTTATGTCTCTGAGCCATATTTTTATCCTGTCTACCGCATCTTCCCAAGCAGTGTCAAGGTATTGGGGTAGTTTCCTTCTTAGACTGGGATGTCTCCTAAAGAGGCTTTGGATTTCTGCCCTAGCCTCTTCTACGCTCCTTATCCAGCTCAGTCCTCCCCTTTCCCTGCCAGCCCTTGTGTATCTTCTCAGGTTATCCCACTTATACATATGCTCCAATATCCTTACCAGCTGGCTTATGCAACTATCCAGATGCCTCTGTGCCATATCCTCTATCTCCTCCAAGAGGTTCTCCCAGTCCACAAGCTCATAGGCTCTTTCCCTTAGCAGTTCCAGGTTTATCTCCGCCCACAAGGGAAAGTCCTTCTCATATAGATCCTTTAACTCTTCCTTGCTTATGGTTCTCATGTTTTTAGCTTAGCACCTGAAGAAGCTTACACTCCATGCTGAAGGGCTTGGAGTTTACCACCCTTACCCTCACAGTTCTGCCAAGGAGGCTATGCTCTCCTTCAAGGCTTGCCCAACGGTTTGTCCTTGTCCTTCCTATGAGCCTTCCTTCCTCGTAGCCTTCTATAAGCACCTCCTGCTCTGTGCCTTCGTAGGCTTGGGCTATCTCAGAAAGAATGCTCTTTTGCAACTCCAAAAGCCTTGACATCCTGCGGGTCTTTACCTCATCGGGCACCTGCCCTTGCATGGAGTAGGCTGGCGTGTCTGGTCTTGGTGAGTATTTAAAGGAAAAGACCTGCTCAAACCTTACCTTCTGGAGCACATCAAGGGTTTCCTCAAAGTCTTCTTCCGTTTCTGTGGGAAATCCCACTATTATGTCGGTGGAGAAGGTAATGCCCTTTACATAGTGCCTTAGCATGTCAATCTTTTGGAGATATTCCTCCTTTGTATAGCCCCTGTCCATGAGCTTGAGTATCCTTGTAGAGCCTGCCTGCACGGGAAGATGTATATGCTCGCACACCTGCGGTATCTCCCCCATAGCTTTGGCAATGTTTTCCGTTAGGTCCTTGGGATGACCTGTGGTGAACCTTACGCGTTCTACGCCTGGCACCTCTGCCACGCGGTAGAGAAGCTCCTCAAAGGGTATGCCGAGGTCTTGCCCCCATGCGGTCACGTTCTGCCCAAGAAGGTGAATTTCCCTTACTCCATCCTCTACCAGCTGGCGGACCTCTAAGAGTATGCTTTCAAGGCTTCTGGACCTTTGTCTTCCCCTTGTCTTTGGCACCACACAGTAGGTGCAGTTCTTGTCGCAACCCTTCATTACCGTCACATAGGCACAGAACTGGTTGTCCCTGACGGTGGGATACTCCCAGAGTTTTTCCTCATCCTCTGGCGGGCTCTCCAGTATGGCTATAGCCTTGTAGCCTGCCTGAGCTTGCTGAATTAACTCTGGAAGCTGGTGCATGTTAAAGCTGGAGAACATAAGGTCCACCATGGGAGCCTTTTGCACCAGCTCCTCTCCCATCCTTTGGGCAAGGCATCCACATACGCCTATTATAGCCCCCGGGTTTTTCTCCTTTATCTTCTTGTATTCTCCCAGGTGGGAGTAGACCTTCTGGTCGGGCTTTTCCCTTATGGTGCAGGTGTTTATGAGGATTATGTCCGCCTCTTCCCAGCTTTGCGAGGGTTCATAACCCATGCTTTGCAGTATACCCCTGAGCCTCTCTGAGTCGTTAAAGTTCATCTGGCATCCAAAGGTTTTTATGAAGTACTTCATGGTGATAAAATTTAGTTCAATGGAGGAAAGAAAACCAGAGGTAGTAGAAGAAAGCATATGGGTAGCAGGAGAAGCCATCAAAAAAGCCCCCAAGCTATACGGTGTGCCTACTGGTGTGGAGGGTCTTGATGAACTCTTCTTTACTTCAGAGGTTCAAGGGGGAAAGCCCGTAAAAAAGCCCCTTGGAGGTATACCCGCCTATTCGGTTGTAAACATAACAGGTGTCTCCGACACAGGCAAAAGCCTTATGGCGGAGCAGTATACGGTAATGCAGGCAAGCAGGGGTGAAGCGGTAGCTTTTATAACGGTGGAATCTCCCGCCCACTTTACCGTCGCTGGGATTAGAGAGAGGGCAAAAGCTATGGGTATGGACTTTGAAAACATAGAAGAGCGTATTATCCTTATAGATGCTGCAAGCCATGGCAGGTTAAGAGAAAACATCCCAGACCTCCTGGCAACCCTGGCTCATGTGATAAAAACTTACAAGGTCAAGCACACGGTTATAGACTCAGTCACAGGGCTATACGAAGCCAAGGAGATGCAGGCAAGGCTTGTGGTGCGTCAGCTCTTTAACTTTATGAAAAAGTGGTATCAGACCGCCCTTTTTGTCTCTCAGAAAAGGAGCGGACACGAGGAGCTTACCGCAGAGGCGGCGGGTGGCTATGCCATAAGCCATATAGTGGACTGCTCCATGGTGCTTTCCAAAGACCTCGTGCTCACACAAGCCCAGTCTAAGCTCTACAAAAAGCCCATAGGGGATGTGGTTCGCCTCTTTCGCATAGATGGCTGTAGGCTCTGCGGGCATGATACAAGAACGCACCTTATGGAAATAACAGAAACAGGTCTTGTAAGGATTGGACCACCGCTGAGTGGATGAAATTAAGGGTATGCTACTACACCCATCGAGGCTACAGACCTATTAACGAAGATGCTCTTCTCATTGGGGGGCTTGTCCTTCAGGAGCAGTTCATGGAAGAGGTAGAATGCTTCAGCTTTGAAGAAGGTGGTCTCTTTGCGGTAGCGGATGGTCTCGGCGGACATGTGGGCGGAGACATCGCCAGCAGGCTACTTCTTGAAATCCTTGCTCAGCTAAGACCGAAGACAGAGCAGGAGCTTCTGCAGGCTTTGGGGAAAGCCAGAGACAGGCTTGAGGACTTTGT
>JAXSPD010000068.1:0-7033 GCA_037926845.1 Candidatus Pampinifervens yunnanense
CCATCGACTCAAGCATCAAAATACAGAGGAGCAAAGCCCTATTCAGCTGTCAAGATGTCAAGGGACCTATAGCCCCTACCTTTACATTAAAATTATAACGCAGAGTATGGGGATTTTACTCCTTCATGGATACCCAAAAATACTCTTCCCTATCTGGTCCTGTGGAGAGCATCACCACAGGCACACGCAGGTATCCTTGGATAAAATCAACATATTCCAAAGCCTCAGAGGGCATCATGGAGAGGTTTTTTGCTCCTCTCGTGTCCTTTAGCCAACCCTTGAAGGTTTTATACACAGGCTTTACACTCTGAAGAAGGCTCAGGCTGGCGGGGAAATACTCTATTAGCTCGCCATCCACCTCGTAGGCGGTGCATACCCTTATTTCCTCAAAGGAGTCCAGCACATCAAGTTTGGTGATTATAAGCCCATCAAGCCCATTCACATCCACAGCATGCTTGAGAGCTACAAGGTCAAGCCATCCACACCTCCTTGGTCTTCCGGTGGTAGAGCCATATTCGCCCCCTCGCTCTCTCAAAAGCTCGCCTTCCTTGCCCTCCAGCTCTGTGGGAAAGGGTCCTTCTCCTACCCTTGTGGTGTATGCCTTTGAAACCGCCCAGAAGTTAGCTTCAGAAAAATACCTTGGCGGAAGCCCCGTGCCGTTGGAGAGTCCCAAAGCGGAGGCGTTGGAGGAGGTCACATAGGGATAAGTGCCCATGTCTATGTCTAACATTGTGCCTTGCGCTCCTTCAAAGAGGACCTTGCCCTTGAAGTTCAAAAGCAGGCGTGTGGTGTCTGCTACCCGGTCCCTTATCTTTTTGTAGTTCTCCATAGTCCTTTCAAAAATTTCCCCTGCATCCAGCTGGTGGTTCTCGCAGTAGACCTTCTCGCACAGGTCAGAAACGAAGTCAATGTTTTCCTTTATTATCTTGTAAGTCCTGTCTGGGTCTTGGAGGTCGCAGACCCTTAGTCCCTTTCTACCATACTTAAACATATAGGAAGGTCCTATGCCCCTTAGGGTTGTTCCTATTTTGCCCTTTCTTTCAAAGAGGGAGTCAAGCAGTTTGTGGTATTCCAGCACAAGATGTGCCCTGTCGCTTATGAAGACCCTGTCCCAGACTTTGAGACCTCTTTGCTGTAGATCCTCCATTTCTTTCACAAGTAGCTCCAAGTCCACTACCATGCCCTGGGCTACCACACCCATGGTGTGCTGGTGCAAGATGCCCGTGGGTAAAAGGTGCAGGACGAACTTCTCTCCTCCTACCATTACCGTATGCCCGGCGTTGCTCCCACCCTGGTATCTGACCACCATATCAAAGTCCGCAGAGAGCAGGTCTACCACCTTGCCCTTTCCTTCGTCGCCCCACTGGGCGCCCAGTATCACAAGATGTCTTTTCATCCAACCGCTCCTTGAAGTTCTTCCACCTTCTCCCTTATTGCCTCAAGCAGTTCCCTTATCCCCCAGCCCTTTACCGCAGAGACCACCACAGACTTGCCCTCCATAAAGGCAGGCTCTGTGAGATACCTTATGTCCTCTTCTCTTTCCACCACCTTGTCCGCCTTGTTGAAAACATATATAACTGGCTTGTCCTCTGCGGAGAGGTCTTTTAGTATATCCTTTACCACCTTTACCCTCTCAAGCCAGTTTTTGTCGGATATGTCTATCACATGCAGGATTATGTCCGCCTCTTGCACCTCCTCAAGGGTCGCCTTAAAGGACTCTATTAGCTCCGGAGGGAGCTTTCTTATAAAGCCCACCGTGTCCGTGACCAATACCTTTATGTCTGGGAAGAGGAACCTCGCAGAGGTGGTGGTATCAAGGGTGGCAAAGGGCATGTCCGCCACAAGGGTTTCCCTGCCCGTCAGAAGCCTCATGAGGCTGGACTTGCCCACGTTTGTATAGCCCACAAGGGCAACCTTTACAACCTTTAGATCTCCAGAGCTTTCCCTCCTTTTCCTTTGCTCTCTTCTTTGCCTTTTTATGTCCTCAAGCTCTTCCTTTATCTGCTGTATTCTCCGCTTTATCCACCTTCTTCTTATCTCCGCCTCCTGCTCACCAGGACCTCTTGTTCCCACACCACCGCCAAGCCTTGAAAGCTCCTTTCCCCTTCCGTAGAGCCTTGGAAGCTCATAGGTGAGCTTTGCAAGCTCTACCTGCAGTTTTGCGGTCTTTGAACGCACCCTTTGGGAGAATATCTCCAGCACAAGGTCCGCCCTGTCCATTATCCTTTTGCCTATTGCCTTTTCTAGGTTTGCCACTTGAGAGGGGCTAAGGAAGGTATCAAATATGACCGTATCCGCACCCGTTCCCTCTGCCACCTGCCTTATCTCTTCCACCTTGCCCGCACCTACGTAGTATCTTGGGTCTGGGTGTGCCTTTTTCTGGACTATGTATCCTATGTATCTGCCTCCAACAGCTTTTACCAAATCCTTCAGTTCTTCGAGGGATTCCTTACTGTCTTGTTTGCTGTTCTCTATAAGGCTTACGAGGATGCTCTTCATTAACCTCCTTGCACTATGGTGCTTATGGCGTGTTTGTATATTAGGTTTGGCTCACCCTCTACCTCAAGCAAGAGGGTATACTTGTCATGGTCAAGAACCTTGCCCGTTATCCTGTTGCCCCTTGTAAGGAAGACGGTCACCGTGGCAGACTTTCTCTTGAGCTCTTCAATATATTCATCTTGCACATTTGTGTTCTTCTCCATAAACATCCTCAAACCTCCATTATAAATTATAAAACTTTTTGCTTCAGTCAAGCATGCTATAATATAACACTGGGAGGTTGTGATGATACTATTTCTAGTAATAGCGTTGGTACTCGTGTTGCCCAGTTGGGCTCTGTCTCCCCTCGGATGTTTTAAAAGGCTAGAGGCTATGGAATATCATTCCGCTATAGTATATGGCGACAGGCTTCTTCGCTCAGGAAATAGAGAATATGGCACATACCTCTGCATAGGTAGGGCTCACTTTGAGCTCAGGAATTATAATCTGGCAGTATCCTACCTTGAGAGGGCACAGCAGAGAGCTAAGAACGATATAGAAAAAGTGCTCTCTGCTTTTTATATGGGTAGAGCCTACGAAGGTCTTGGGGACTATGTAAGAGCTATAAATGTATACAAAGGTGTCCTACCCTTGGCAGAAGCCTTAAACCAGGGCATATCTTTATCTCTAATGTTTCAACTTGCGGAGGCGTATGAAAAGATTAACAACCTAGATGAAGCACTAAGGCTTTATACAAGCATGGAGAGTAAAACACTCTCTGACAGGGAAAAACTCAGAGTAGTGGAAAAAATGGGGGATATTATGGCAAAAAAGCAGGATTATTCATTGGCAGTGAAGGCGTATGATGCAGCCCTTTTGCTGGCAAGCTCCGTAAACGATATACTAGCCCTTAGCAGGATAAACGCAAAGCTTGGAGATATAAATCTTGAGATGAAAAATGTTGATACTGCCGTTGAACAATACGAGCAGGCTATAAGCTATATTAAATCTGCGGGAAATAAAAGAGTGGAAGCCTCCCTCTACGAACGGCTTGCCTTGGCATACATGATGAAGGATGATTTCAAGGAAGCCATAGTTGCCTACGAAAAGGCTGTGGACCTGTATAGAACACTAAGAGACACAAGCAATGCCTTAAGGGCTCAGGAAAGGCTTGAGGTGTTAAGAAGGTTTATGGAACTCAGACGAGAGTTATGATATTAAACATAGCCCTATCCCAAATGAACCCACTTGTGGGTTCTATAGATGGCAATCTGAACAAGATAATGTCTATCTGGCAAAAGGTCGAGGATAAAGCCCACCTTGTGGTTTTCCCAGAGCTTTCTTTGTCTGGCTATCCACCGGAGGACCTACTGCTTAGGCTTGACTTTGTAAAGGCTTGCCACAGAGCTCTTGAAAGGCTTGTGAGGGTTTCAGAAAGCATGTCTTCCCTTTTGGTAGTTGGCACGCCATATTATGAAGGAGACCTCTACAACGTCCTTGTGCTTGTAGGCGGGGGTCAACTGCTTGGTGTATACAAAAAGACCTTTTTACCCAACTACTCGGTCTTTGATGAAAAGAGATACTTCAGGGCTGGGAGCGAGCCTCTTATACTTGAGATAAAAGGCATAAAGGTTGGCTTTTCGGTTTGTGAAGACATATGGCATCCCGATGGGTGGGAGCGTTTCTATGCCCTATCGGGCTGTGAGGTGCTGGTAAATATAAACGCATCCCCATACTACAGGGGAAAGTATGAGTTTAAGGAAAACTTTCTAAAAGCACGGGCTCAGGACAACATAGCCTATCTGGTCTATGTGAACATGGTGGGAGGACAGGATGAGCTTGTCTTTGACGGCAGGAGTATGGTGGTAGACCCCGAAGGCAATCTCTTGGCAAGGGCAAGAGCCTTTGAGGAGGACCTGCTCCTTTTGAGCCTTGATATAGAAAGGGTAAGGAGGAAAAGGCTTTTTGACCTAAGGCTAAGAGAGAGGCAAGTGGAGAAGAAAACTTTAGTCTTCTTTGAAAGCCTTCCAGAGAAGGGTATGGAAAATGCAAGGGTAGAGGGCTCTCCCACGGAAGAGGAGGAGCTCTACAGGGCTCTATTGCTGGCAATAAGGGACTATGTGGAAAAGAATGGCTTTCAGAGGGTGGTGCTGGGTCTTTCGGGTGGTATAGATTCGTCTTTTGTTGCCTGCCTTGCGGTGGACGCCCTCGGAAAGGACAGGGTTGTGGGGGTCTTTATGCCCTCAGAATACACTTCTGCAGAGAGTAGGGAGGATGTCTACGAGCTTGCCAAGAACTTGGGCATTGAACTCCTTGAGTATAACATTTGGGACATATACCAGGCATACCTCCAGACCTTTGGCTCTCGGGAGCTGACGGTGGCGGAGGAAAACCTACAAGCCCGCATAAGGGCAAACATACTCTTTTACCTTTCTAACCGCTATGGCTGGCTTGTGCTTTCCACTTCTAACAAGAGCGAGGCGGGGGTGGGCTATGGCACCATATACGGGGATATGGCGGGGGGCTTTGCCCCCATAAAGGACCTATACAAAACTTGGGTCTACAGGCTGGCAATATACAGAAATGCCATAAAGCCAGACATACCCCAGAGGGTTTTTACAAGACCACCTACCGCAGAACTAAGACCAGGGCAGACAGACCAAGATACGCTTCCACCCTACGAGGTTCTGGACAAGATATTGGAGCTCCACATAGAGGAAGGTATGGGAGTCCGGCAGATAGTAGCCCTTGGCTTTGATGAAGAGCTTGTCTCAAGGGTCTTGCAGATGGTGAGGAGGGCAGAGTATAAAAGAAGGCAGGCACCCCCCGGTCCCAAGCTCACAAAGAGAGCTTTTGGAAAGGACTGGAGGATGCCCATAAGCGGGGACTACTAAAACCTATACAAAAAGCCTGTCAAAAAACCATAGTTGGGTTGCATAGGATGCTTGTTAAGGCTTTTGTGAAAGCCAAGGCTTAGGTCTATAGATTTCGTGGGATGCAATACCGCACCCACAAGAAGATGTATATCTCTCTCTGAAGCTCTATGCTCTGGTCTAATATACTTTATCTCACCACCCAAAGTAAGCCTCTCATAAGGTTTGCCATAGGCATTAAGTATTACACCGTAGACATCCCTTAGCCCCTCCACATGCGAAGACTTTATGTAGACAGCGTTTAGGTTCAAAGTGAGCCTTCCTATATCCCTTTCCACTATGAGGTTTAGGTTGGCGGTAGTTTTTCCATAGCCTATGCTTTCCTTACCTGTGTCAAGGTTTAGCTGGAGCCTGTAGCCAGCTCTCCAGTTTTGTCCTTCAAAGGGTATGTGCTTTACAAAAACCCTAAGGTCGTCCAGTCCGCTTAGCCTCTCTCCTTCTTCCTTTAACCTCACATAAGGCTGGATGATGGCAAGGTCCATGTTTTTGAAAAGACCTGCCTGGAATTGCAGGTCAAGGCTTTCTCTCCTTGCACCGCTGTAGTATTTGAAGTTGGCATAGTTGCTCTCAAACTGAAACCTACCAAGACCTCCCAAAGTGCCCCCATCCTCCGCCTCAAAGGGATAAAAAGCAAAGCCCAAAGAGGGCAAAAGAGCCAAAAACACAAACCTTTTCATCTTTAGACCTCCATGAACGGTGTGAAAAACTCCGGCAATGGTAAGAAACTTCTTATGTTCTCCGAGAGGTCGGACTACCACCTTTTCACCGGTGGTGGGCGGTCAGAAAGGCACATGGTTATGGTAAAGTCTTCCGTATACATTTTAGTTAAAATTATAAGCCATTTTTGTTAAGAAACCTTTAAACTATATAGCCATGTATGTGATGGACACCTACCGGCGACTTCCTGTGAGCTTTGTAAGGGGTGAGGGGGTCTATCTCTACGACCAAGAGGGGAAAAGATACTTGGACCTGCTTGCGGGCATTGCGGTAAACGCCTTGGGGTATGCGGACCCAGAGCTTACCAAAGCTATATGCGAGCAGGCTCAAAGACTTTTGCATGTTTCCAACCTTTTTGAAAACCCTTGGCAGGAAGAGTTGGCAAAGGAGCTTGTGGAGAGCTTTTGGACCTCTGGCAGGGTCTTTTTCTGCAACAGTGGTGCGGAGGCAAACGAAGGTGCCATAAAGCTGGTAAGAAGGTATTTCTACGAGAAGGGCGAAAAGAAATACAGGCTCATAACCTTCTACAAGGGTTTTCATGGCAGGACCTTTGGTGCCATGTCCGCAACCGCACAGGAAAAGATACAAAAGGGCTTTGAGCCACTCCTTGAAGGTTTTGACTATGCGGAGCTAAACAACTTTGACTCTGTTTTAAAGGCTCTAAAGAAAGAAACCGCCGGCATAATGCTTGAGGTTATACAGGGAGAGGGTGGCATAAGGGAGGCAGAGGGAGAGTTTTTGCAGAAAATTCAAGAGCTATGCAGGAAAGAGGGTCTTCTGCTTATAGTGGACGAAGTCCAAACAGGCATAGGAAGGACTGGTAAATTCTACGCCTACGAGCACTACAGACTACAACCAGACATAATAACCCTTGCAAAAGGCTTGGGTGGTGGAGTCCCCATAGG
>JAXSPD010000069.1:0-6914 GCA_037926845.1 Candidatus Pampinifervens yunnanense
CCCACAAACGCCTTGCACTTTGGAACAAAGGAAGAGATGCTTATAAGGGCTAACAAGCTCCTTGAAGGTCTTAAGAAGAGAGGTTTTGAAAAGGCATCCATATACGACCCACCAGGTGTAGGTGGAACTGGATACATCTACCTTCTGCCTCACGGGGATAAACCCGAAATGTATGGGCTTCCGAAGGAAGCAAGCATATCACCTTTGATAAGCCTTTGGAAGGGTCCATTAAAACTTATAGGCTCAGTAGTGCTTTGGGGAACGCTCCTTGGTGCTTTCTTACAGCTTATACTCTTTGGACCCATAAGGGTAGGCAAGAAGCATAAGAAGGAGGAATGATCATGGAAGAAGTTAAGAACCTTGAAGAGATTGAGGTGGAAAGGTTTTCAGCCTTTGACAGGTTTGTGCACTGGCTTACAGCCATACCTTTTGTATATCTTTTCCTCTCAGGGCTTGGTATGTATTCTCCAAAGTTTGCCTGGCTACTTCCTCTTCTTGGAGGAAAAGAGTTCTCCGCATGGCTTCACAAGTGGGCGGGTGTAGTGTTTGCTGTTGGTGTTTTCCTTATGTTTCTAAGATGGGCAAAGGACTTTGTTCTTGACAGCGATGACATTAGGTGGCTTTCCAATGTAAAGCATTACATAAAGGGAGAAGAAGAAAAACTTCCTGAGGTAGGCAAGTATAACGCAGGTCAGAAGATCTTCGGCTGGATGGTCTTCTTAGGTGGTGCATTGTTTCTTGTAACGGGTATAGTCATGTGGTTTCCCGAGAGCTTTTCTGCAAACATAGTAAGGCTTTCCATACTCCTTCATAGTCTTGCCTTTATACTGGTGGGTGCAGGCTTTATAGTGCATGTTTATATGGGCACTGTGGGTGTTCCCGGTTCACTTTCTGGCATCATAACGGGCAAGGTTTCCGCACTCTGGGCTATGCACCATCATCCTAAGTGGTTCAGACAAATTATAAGGAGGCAATAATATGAAAGGGCTTTTGCTGGCAGGACTGGGAGGCTTATGCCTCCTGTTTTTTTAAAAATAGCTTGTGGGGTTATAAAATGAACATATTTAAACTGAGAGAGAAAGAATACGCCCTTGAGAGGCTAAGGGTATTAAAGTCAAAATATCCAGAGGCTTCTGAACTTCTTGATTTTTATTCACATATCCTTGAATACCAGAGAGAGGTCTATGAAGCCCTTGAAGGCAAAGAACCAAACTGGCTAAAGGGTATGAAATGGTTTTACAAGCTACTTGAAATATGCAGAGAAAAGGGAACAATTCAAATCTCCGAAAGGGTGAGGGAATTAAAGCAGATGGAGAGGGATAGAGTGGGAGGTATGATAGATAGGTTTCTAAAGGAGAAGAAGGCAGAGGACATAGACAGGTTTTTATTCCTTGCCTTCCTTGGTCCCTTTTACGAACGCATGGCTGAGAGCATGGATATTGATAAGGAGAACTGGTTAAAGACCAAGTGCCCTGTTTGTGGCTTTAGACCTCACATATCCTACATAGCGGACAAGGAAGATGTGGAAGGTGGTAGGTTTCTCCTTTGCGTTTTATGTGGAACTGATTGGCTATATAACAGGAACAGGTGTGTAAACTGTGGAAACGAAGAAGATAATTCCATGGATTACTACTACCACGAGGAAAACAGAGCTGTTCAGATACAGTATTGTCATAAGTGTGGTCATTACATTAAAATTGTGGATATGCGACTTGATGGTCTTGCGGTGCCAGTGGTGGATGATATAGCCACACTTGTCCTTGACCTATGGGCGAAGGAAAGAGGTTTTATAAGGTTTGAGAGGAATATCTTTGGTTTATGATAAGCAGGAGAATTCTCCTTAGTTTTCTGCTTTCTATACCTATCTTAGGCAAGGTAAGGGTTATGGATATTGAAGTTCATGGTTGCATCATAAAGGTGGACAGGCTATACAGGGTAGATGAAGATAGAATGCTTTTCCAATGGGTGAAGGATGAAGGTTCAGGGGTTTACTCTGTGGGTTTCATGCAGGTGCTTTCCTCTCTCATTTATCCCCTTTATGCCATAAGGATAAAGCCTGTTAACACGGTGGTGGAGTTTGACTCAAACCTTGCGGTAGTTGAGTCTGGAAAAAGGGTCTCCACCTTTCCAAGCCCCCTAAGTGGAAGGATAGTAGAATCCAACAAGATGTTAGAGAGGGAGCCTTCCCTCATAGTAAGTAGACCTTACGAGAGCTGGGTTGTTAAAATAAAGGCTGAACGTCCAGAAGAGCTGAAAAGGTTAAAAAGAGCTGAAGATATAGTAGAGATGGTAAGAGGTGTAATTGTTAGGGAAAAGATAGAATGTCTGCCAAAGAAGTAGGGAGAGTTTGACACGCTGGTGCGGTCCCGGGACTTCAAATCCCGTGAGGGGTCCTGAAAGGGGTCCCTGGAGGGTTCGATTCCCTCACTCTCCCGGTTTATAATACTGATATGAGGGTGGCAGACTATATAAAGGAAGAGCTAAAAAACTTTGTGGAGGAAGTGCCAGAGGGATATGTAGAAATTGGAAAGTGTAGTTCAGGCTGTCATTCTGTTAGGTTTTTCATAAAGGGTAGCCCAGAAAGGGTAGAGGATATAAAATTCAAAGCAACCAACAGGTGCAAAAAGCTTCTTGCAGTGGCGGACTTTGTCGCACAGAGGATAAGGGAAAAGGGCAAGATGGATGTAGATGAGTATGAGGTGCTATCTTACTTCTCAGAAGAGAAGGAAAAGGACAAGCTCAAAGATAGGCTCAACATGGTAAAGACCGCACTGGGTTTGTAGGTTTTTTGGTATATTGTTGTATAAGGAGGGATTAGGATGAAGAAAATACTATTGACTGCACTCCTTTCCTTGAGTAGTTTAGCGGTTGCAAATGAAAACATAATGCCAATAGATAAGTTTGTGAAACTTCTTGAAAAATACGTCTGTGCGAAGAATACAGTGGTAATAGGACAAGGTGGAACTATAAGGTGCATTCAAAAGTATGAGGACAATTTCAATTGTATTCCAGATGGAGATTGCAATTTAAATGAGGAGACGGACATAAGGTTATTGGACCAAGATCTTTATCACGGTATTGAGGTTGAAAGTATGATAGTTGGCAGTTTTACTCGTCCTGGAGCAAATGAGGTGTTGGTGAGATTTAGAGACTCTCAAATACCTCATGCTGGCGGATATGGTTATGTTTTGTTGATGAGCGAGGATAAAGTAATATTTACTGATATAGTTGGAGATAAGGTGGAATTTTATGGTAAACTGAAAAGCAGAAAGAGTGTAGATTTTGTCCTTGCTAAAAGGGAGACATGCCATATGGGAGGTTGCATTTACGATTTATCGTTATATGACCTTTCTCGCATAGAGCAAAATGAAGTAAAGTCTCAGGTATTAATGTCAGGAGCTTATCGCACTTCACGTGTGAAAATATCGGCATCTGATAGCTACGATGAAAAAAGCTTTGGCAATAAAGGGGCTACAGTATATGTGGATATATATCCATCTAAAGGCAAGAGCACGCGCGCCATTTTAGATTTTAGCTTTGATGGCAACAAGCTCGTGCCAAAGAATAAGAAAGAATACAATACGGTTATAAGTGTTTTGAGAACAATATCCAAAGAATACATGCCTTAGGAAATTGGAAAGTGTTTCGTTAGCTTTCTCATAGAGGTTAGTTTCAAGGATATTTTAGGGACTGCACGGGAGTTGAAGTAGCATATATAATTAACCTTATGGAAAAGGTTAAAGTAAGGGTAAAGGACAAGGAACTTCTTGTAGACAAAGGCACGCCTCTTGGTGAAGTTTTCAAAGCCCTTGGTATAGAGAATGCCATAGGTGGGAAGTCTGGCTCAAAGTTAATAGACCTTCTTACTCCCATAAGAGAGGATATGGAAATAGTTCCTATCCATAGACAAGACCCAGAGAGCCTTGAGATAATGAGGCATACCCTTTCTCATATAATGGCGCAGGCTCTAAAAGAGCTATATGGCTACCACAGGGTTCACCTTGGGGTAGGTCCCACCACAGAGGAGGGTTTTTATTACGATGTGGAGGTGGAGGGACACACCATTAGCTCAGAAGACCTGCCAAAGATAGAGGAGAAGATGAGGGAGATTATCTCAAGAAACTACCCCCTCTTTAGGAAGGAACTTTCAAGAGAAGAAGCCATAAAGCTCTTTTCCGATATGAAAGAAAACTACAAGTTGGACATAATAGACAGGATAGACCCGCAGGATACCATATCTGTGTATGGTCAAGATGGCTTTACAGACCTCTGCAGAGGTCCACATGTGCCTTCCACAGGTATGGTGGGGGAGTTCAAGCTCACCCATGTGGCGGGTGCCTACTGGATGGGAGATGCTTCAAAGCCCATGCTCCAAAGGATATACGGCATAGCCTTCTGGGATAAAAAGGAGCTTGAAGAAAGGCTCAGGTTCTACGAAGAAGCCAAAAGGAGAGACCACAGAAGGCTTGGCAGGGAGCTGGAGCTCTTTATTATAGAGGATGAGGTGGGCGCGGGGCTTGTCCTGTGGCTTCCAAAGGGTGCAATGCTCAGAAAGACCCTTGAGGACCACTGGAAGGAAGAGCATATAAAAAGGGGATACCAGCTTGTCTACACACCCCATGTGGGCAACGCCAAGCTCTGGCAAACCAGCGGACACCTGGATTATTACAGACCCAACATGTTCTCACCCATGGAGATAGAGCAGGAAGAATACTTTGTAAAACCCATGAACTGCCCCTTCCACATAGCCATATACAAAAGCAAAGTTCGGAGCTACAAGGAACTGCCCCTTAAACTTGCGGAGCTTGGCACAGTCTACAGGTATGAGATGTCTGGTGTCCTGCATGGACTTATGAGGGTAAGGGGCTTTACCCAAGATGACGCCCACATTATATGCACACCAGATCAGGTAGAAGGAGTAATAGAGGAGACCCTTGAGTTTGCGGTGAAAATGCTCCGGGACTTTGGCTTTGAGGATTTCAAGGTCTACATCTCCACAAAGCCCTCAGACGCCATAGGCTCTCCAGAGCAGTGGGGGCTGGCAGAGAGTGCCCTAAAAAAGGCGGTGCAGAAAATGGGTCTACCCTACGAGATAGACGAGGGTGGCGGAGCCTTCTATGGTCCAAAGATTGATGTAAAAATAAAGGATGCCATAGGCAGGCTCTGGCAGTGTTCCACTATACAGTTTGACTTTAACCTCCCAGAACGTTTTAACATGGAGTATGTGGGACCAGACAACAGAAGACACAGACCCTACATGGTCCACAGGGCAATCTTTGGTTCCATAGAGAGGTTTGTGGGCGTCTTGCTGGAGCATTACGCAGGGCTTTTGCCACTTTGGCTTTCTCCCGTGCAGGTAAAGGTCATACCCATATCTCCAGAAAAGCATGGAGACTACGCAAGAGAAGTGGAAGCCCTTCTTAGGGAAAAGGGCATAAGGGTGGAGCTTGACCTCAGAGATGAAAGGCTAAACGCGCGCATAAGAGACGCAGAGCTTCAAAAGGTTCCCTATGTGGTGGTCTTGGGAGACAAGGAGCTGGAGGGCAGAAGTCTCTCAGTGCGTGGAAAGCGGGAGGGCAACATGGGCTTTATGTCCCCAAAGGCTTTTGTGGACCTGATCCTTGAGAAGATCAAAAATAAAGAGTGATGTTTGGAAGGGTTGCAGTTCATATCTCAGAAGAGGACTACAACTACCTGTGGTATGTAAGGTCCCTTTTATCTAAGTTAAGGTTGAAACCCCACTTTATCCTTGTGGAAGAGGGAGACCCGCTTGGCAACTTTATGAATTTTTTCTCAAAGCCCTCGGAGGAAAAAGAAAAAGCCATCAGGAAGCACATAAGTGATCTTTTCCAAGAGTATGAGTTTCATATTCTTTCCAACGCTGGAGACCACACCCTGGCACACCTCCAAGAGAGCTACGACCTTCTTTTTATAAAATACAAAAGACAGTTCTTTCGCCGGTCCATGCCAGAGTGGATAGTATCTGGCACCGACAGCCTCAAACTCTGGGTCTACAAAGAAGGCTCAAGGGCGGACATAAGGAAAGTATGCCTGCCTGTGGACTTCTCAGAAAGGTCGCTAAAGCAGGTGGAGTTTGCCCTTAGACTAAAAGAATTCCTGCCCTTTGACTTTGACCTCCTCTACTCTGTCAACATAGGTAGGCTCAAAAACAAGCTGGACAGTGGTCATTACGCAAGGAGCCTTGAGGACAAAAAACAGGAGGCAAGGCACATGTTCACCGACATGTTCGGTGAGAAGGAGATGAACCTCATACTCCTTGAAGGAGACCCCTACAAGGACATGGTTAGGTTTATAAACTCCTCTCCCTATGACCTTGTTATAGTGGGGAGAAGGGGTAGGGGTATGCGAGAGAGTATGGGGAGTGTCTCACTTCATCTTATAAGGAGCCTAAAATGCCCAGTGGTTGTCCTATAAGTGCCTTTGGGAAGCTTTTTCTTGCTCCCCTTTGTCCTGCTGTCAAAAAAGCCTTTAGAGGTTTCTTTCGTGTAGAGGTCTTCGGCTCTGAAAATATACCTGCAGAACCTTGCATCGTTGCCAGCAATCACAGAAGCCACCTTGACCCTCCAGTGCTAAACAGCGTCTTTCCAGAGCCCTTGAGGTTTTTGGCAAAGGAAGAGCTATTCAGAGTGCCAGTTCTTGGAAGACTACTGCCTCATATGGGCGCACTGCCCGTCAAGAGAGGCTCTGGAGACCTTGAGGTGCTTGAGCTTGCCTTAGAGCTTATGCACTTTGGATGTAAGGTTGGCATATTTCCTGAGGGAACAAGGGCAAACCCCGGAGAGTTCCTAAGACCCAAGCTCGGCGTAGGCTTACTGGCAATAAAAAGCCAAAGACCAGTGCTCCCTGTATACATAGAAGGGACAGACAAGGTATTCCCAAAGGGTGCCAAGTTT
>JAXSPD010000070.1:0-6437 GCA_037926845.1 Candidatus Pampinifervens yunnanense
ACCTAGAGCGGCTTATATCAAACTTTAAACTATTCAAGGCAAAAGTGGGTTTTAAAAATATAGACTCAGTGAAGAAACTCAATCTAGCTATAAAGGTGGGCGCAGATTTAGGGCATGGTTATTTCTTTGGTAGTGAGACACTTTTTGTAGGAACTTTGCAATGATATTAGTGTTTTCTGTGTTTTTGCTGTTGCTTAGCTCCTGTGCAAAGATAATAGTGGTTGATGACCCCCTTACCTCACAAGAGCATATAGACCTGGGATACATATACGAGAGGCAGGGGAAGTCAGAGCTTGCAGAAAAGGAATATATGGAAGCCATAAGAAAAGATAGGAAAAATTGGCTTGCCTACTACAACCTTGGGAATATATATGCCAAAAAGGAAGATTGGGACAAGGCAGAAGAGCTTTATAGGAAAGCCCTTGAGATAAAGAGAGACCCGGACCTGCTTAATAACCTTGCTTATGTATTGAGTAAAAAGGGTGAGTATTGTGAGGCTCTAAAACTCATAGAGGAAGCCCTACAGAAGGCTCAAAAGCCAGAGTATAAAAAGACGCAAGAGATGATAAGAGAAGCCATAGAGAGACATAGCTTGGAGTGTTCACCTTTTGAAGGGAAAGGGGAACTTAGGTAGCTGGGGTATGCCCTGCATGTTTTTAAACCTCTTTATAAACTTTTTCATCTCTTCGTATTCCTTTAGGACCTTGTTTACATCAGAAATAGTTGTCCCACTGCCCTTTGCAATCCTCTGCTTCCTGCTCATGTTGATTATTTTGGGGTTTCTCCTTTCTTGCTTTGTCATAGAGAGAATTATGGCTTCTGTTTTTTTAAACTTACTATCGTCTATCTTTAGACCTTTCAGCTGGGCACCTATGCCCGGGAGCATGCCAAGTAGCTTGTCAAGGGGTCCCATGCTCTTTATAAACCTTAGTTGTTTGAGCATATCCTCAAGGTCAAACTCTCCCTTTAACACCTTGAAGGCAAGAGCCTGGGCTTCATCTTCTGGAATTACCTTTTGCACCTTTTCTGCGAGGGTTTGAATATCTCCAAGACCTAGTATCCTCTGGGCAATCCTATCCGGATAGAAGGGCTCAATATCCTCAATTTTTTCACCCACGCCTATAAATTTGACGCCAACGCCGAGGGCCTCCTTTACAGAAAGGGCAACACCGCCTCTGGCATCACCGTCCATCTTTGTAAGCACCACCCCAGTAAGCCCCAAAAGCTCATGAAAGGTCTTTGCAGACTCAAGGGCGGTCTGGCCTTGCATAGCGTCCGCCACATATATGACCTCAGATGGTCTTACGGCTTCCTTTATCTCCCTTAGCTCTTGCATAAGCTCTTCGTCTATGTGAAGTCTTCCAGCTGTGTCAAGGAGCAGGTAGTCCACACCATCCCTCTTAGCCATCTCCAAAGCCTTTTTTGCTATCTCCACCGCAGTAAGACCTTCCTCAAAGCCATAGTATGGCACGTCTATTTTTTCTGCCAGCCTCTGCAACTGCAGCATGGCTGCTGGTCTTCTCACATCTGTGGAGCTAATAGAAACCCTATGTCCTTGTTCTTTAAGGTAGTTGGCTATTTTGCCTATGGTAGTGGTCTTTCCCGTTCCCTGAAGTCCTACAAAGAGCACCACACCCTTCTTTAGGTCCTGTTTTTCACCACCAAGGGTTTGAACAAGTTCCTCGTATATGGTAAGCATAAAGCTATCCTGAGGTGATGGGCTTTTGGTGAGGTCTTCGTTCAAAGCCCTTTCCCTGACCCTTTTTATAAAACCCTTTACCACCTCGTAATCCACATCTGCCTCTATAAGGGCAGTTCTTACATCCCTAAGTATGTCGTTCACCTGCTTTTCTGTGAGCTTTCTGGTGTCTTTAATCCTCCCAAGAGCCTTACCGAATTTTTCAGTGAGCAATTCCAGCATAAGGTTTAGTATAATACACTGTATGCCTGCTTTCAAGGTAGCGGTGTTGGAGGGAGATGGAATAGGTCCGGAGGTGGTTGCCTCCGCCATAAGGGTTCTCAAAAGGCTTGGCGAGTTATCGGGTCTGGACTTTCTTTTTGAGAAGGCTCTTATAGGAGGCTCTGCCATAGACCACGGGGGCACGCCATTGCCACAGGAGACGGTGGAGCTTTGTCTTAAGTCGGACGCAGTGCTTCTTGGTGCAGTGGGAGGTCCCAAGTGGGACAACCTACCCACAGAAAAAAGACCGGAGAAGGGCCTTCTTGGCATAAGGAAAGCCCTTGACCTTTATGCAAACCTCAGACCTGCAAAGGTCTACGAGCCCCTTATATCCTCTTCTCCCCTCAAGGAGGAGGTGGCAAGGGGAACGGACTTTATAGTGGTTAGAGAGCTAACCGGCGATGTCTACTACGGAGAGCCGAGGGGTATCTTTGTGGAAAATGGCAAAAGGGTAGGCATAAACACCATGAGGTATACAGAAGAGGAGATAAGGCGCGTGGTGCGCAAGTCCTTTGAGATTGCTCGTCAAAGAAGAAAAAAGCTCACCAGCGTGGACAAGTCCAATGTGTTAGAAGTAAGCGGTCTATGGAGGGCTGTGGTAGAGGAGGAGGCTAAAAACTACCCAGATGTGGAGCTGGAGCACCTTTATGTGGACAACTGTGCCATGCAGATAGTAAGAAGGCCCTCCTCCTTTGATGTGATAGTCACAGGCAATATCTTTGGAGACATACTTTCTGATGAGGCAGCTGTCATAACCGGAAGCCTTGGCATGCTACCCTCTGCAAGCCTTGGAGACAAGTATGCTCTCTATGAGCCAGTGCATGGCTCTGCACCAGATATAGCAGGCAAGGGCGTGGCAAACCCGATAGCTACCATACTCTCTGCAAGCATGATGCTTAGGTATTCCTTTGGGCTACAAAAAGAAGCGAACCTTATAGAAAGGTCTGTGGAGCTTGTGCTCCAAAGAGGCTACAGAACACCCGATATATACACAGAAGGATACATAAAAGTAGGCACGGAGGGAATGACAGAAGCTATAATAAAAGCCATGGAGGAGCTATGGGAAGGCTTACACTAATCTTTATGCTTCTTTTCTCTGTGAGCCTTTGGGCTCAGGATGTTTTGCAGGGTGTTAGGGACTTTTTCCAAAGGGAAGGCTATGTGGTAAAGGTAGAAGGGACAAGGGTAATAATAGACCTTGGCAGGGACAAGGTAAGACCCGGCGAGGAGTTTTTGGTGCTTAGGGAAGGCAAAGAGATAGTTCACCCCATTACCAAGCAAGTGATAGGTAAGGAGAGCGAGAGGGTGGGCAAGCTCAAAGTGGAAGAGGTCCAAGACAGCTTTTCCTACGCAAAGGTTCTAGAGGGGTCCGCAAAGGAAGGCGACAGGATAAAGCTGCTGGCGACGGATGTATGTTTTGATGGCTCGGATGATTGGTTTTTTAAACTACGTTCTGTTATCCCAGAGCTTAAAAAGGAAAGGACATGCACTTACACAATAAAGGACCTAAAGGATGGCATAGGAGTTGAATATAGAGGTGCGCCGGTGGCCTTTTTCCAACTGCCACAAACACCTGTGGCGACTATTGAAAGGGCTGGGCTTGAGGACATCAATCTTCTTGCAAGGCCAAAGCTCCTAAGGCCACTGCCCTCGCTACCCCTCTCTGCAGACTTGTGCGACCTTACTGGCACTGGCAAAGAGTTCCTTGTAGTGCTCTTTTCTGGTAGGCTTGAGGTCTACGAGCTTTTGAAAAACGACCTGGTCAAGCGATTTGATTACAGCTTGCCCGCTGGGGTGCCCGTGGGTCTTCAGTGTGGGAAAGTTGGTGCGGATGAGAGGGACTTGGTTCTTGTAAATATGGTAAGCGGGGACTCGGCAAGCTCTTTAATCCTAAGAGCTTTGGGCGATAGCCTTGTGCCTGTGAGAAAAGATGTGCCCTACCTTATGGGTGTTCTTGATAAGAGGAGACCAAAGGAAACCTTTGTGGGTCAGAGGTTCAACTTCAGAGACCGCTTTGGGCAGACGGTAAGGCTATCCCTTGAAGGTGAAAGTCTCAGAGAAACTGGAGTCTTCCTTGCTCCCAGAGGCTTTAGGATAGACAGTGCTTTTTACTTTGGCGACTATCTGGTCTTTACGGACAGCAACGGCAGGGTAAGGGTCTTCAGAGGAGATACGGAAGTCTTTTCTACAGAAGATGGTTTTGGCGGTTCCTATACCCTTGTGGAAATCCCCTTTGAACAAGGTAAGATAAACTTTATCTTCAACCCAAGGGGTGCCTCCACAAAGTTGCTGAATTTCAACATAGCCTTTGTGATAAAGAACCACACCGGTCTTGTGCAGAGATTTCTAGATATAGTGAAATACAGCAGGGGTGAGCTCTTTATGCTTGGGGAAAAGCGAAAGGACCTTATATCTATTAGGCCCATAAGAGGTGGAAACTTTGAAGAGGCTGTGCAGGCGGTCCTTACCACAAGAGATGGAAGGATACTGGTTCTCACGGGAAGGACAGGCACCCTCACCATACAAAACAGGGGAGAGGTCTACGAGCTGGAGCTGAGGGCACTTTGAAGGAGCACCCTAAAGCGGTGGCCCATGCTCACCAGCATAGTTTTAAGCCGAGACAGCCTTTCTACATCTTGAGGTGCTTCTGAAGAACCAAGTTTTTCAAGCTCTTGCAAAAAGACAGAACTTTCCAAAAGAAAGTCCCTAAGGCTTTTTATATACACCCTTTCAAGCCCAAAGTCTTTCCCATATTCCTCCAAAACAGAAAAATTCACATGGGCTGTTATATCCACAGGCTCTTGGCTCTTTAGAGGATTTCTCTCAACTCTGTGAGAGCGATAGCCCAAAACTGTGCCATCAGGGAACCTGTATAGCTCCTGAGAGGTATAGCCGTAATCTATCACCAGATGGTAGCCCCCCATGAGGTTCCTAGAAAGCTCTCTGAGAAACTCCGCGCAGTCCACACAAACCTCCACAACTTGTGAAAGCCCTTCGTAGCCCATCCTTTTGAGCATCGCCTTGACACCTTCATCCTCCAGCTTAAGCCAGACCTCCTGCCCATTCTCTATAAAAAGTTCCTTTCCTTCCCTTACCACATGCACTGGCATGCAGTCAAAAAACTCGTTGGAGAAAACCACACCCTCAAAGGGAAAGAGATGCTCACACCAGAAAACCTTGCCTTCAAAATCCTTCAGCCTTTTCCTCTGAAGGTCAATCAGAGTTGGGCTAAAGTCGTAGATGTAATACTTTAGCCTTTTAAATAGCTCAGGCTCTTTTTCTCTAAAATAGCTAAGCACATCGTAGGCAAGAGCTCCACTGCCACCTCCAAGCTCAAGAAGGACAGGCTCTCTAAATTCCCTTATAAGCTCTGCCATATGCTCCGCTAGGGCGTATCCAAAGGCTCTGTCAAGCTCTGGAGCGGTAAAGAAATCCCTTCTGAAGTCCCTTTGATAGTATTCTTTTACCCTGTGGGACATCCAATCTCGGAAGGATATCAACCCGGTGGCCAGGACATGCTCCTCCCTGCTATAAAGTGAAGATGAAGGTGAAAGACGCTTTGTCCTGCGTCCTTGCCCACATTAAAGACAAGCCTGTAGCCTTTGTTTAAGTTTTCATCGGGTGCAAAGCCCAGTTCCTCGCCTAGCTTTCTTGCCACATAGAACATATGCCCCACTATTGGAATATCTTCTTCCTCAAGACTTTGCACACCCACTATGTGCTTTTTGGGCACTATGAGTATGTGGGTGGGTGCAACAGGGTTGATATCATGGAAGGCATACACCAGGTCATCCTCATAAACGCCCTTGGATGGTATCTCCTTTCTCACTATCTTACAGAAGATGCAGTCTTGCATGGCACAGCCTCCAGTGAAAATTATACCTCAAGCCCAAGCCTTTCTCTTAGGACTCTCAGAATGTCCTCAAAGACCTCCTCTTGTGCTCTGTTGGCGTCTATAAGCACTATTCTTTGCTTTTCTTGATGAGCCAGCAGTATGTAGGCGTCCCGGACTTTTCTCAGGTAGTCGGTGTTTTCAAAACGCGTCCTTTTGTCCTCTAGCCTCCGCACTGCAACTTCAAGGGGGACATTGAGTAAAAATGTAATGTCGGGCTTTCTGCCCCTTATGGCTATGTGGTTTAGGATGTTTACTGTGCCAAGGTTTATCTCCCTTCCGTAGCCCTGATAGGCGGTTGTGGAGTCTATAAAGCGGTCCACTATGACGATTTTTCCATCCCTTAGGTCTGGGAATATCCTCTCCCACACAAGGCTTGACCTTGCGGACTCAAAAAGTAAAAGCTCCGTGGTTGGGTCCATTTCAAAACTTAACAAAAGCTCCCTTATCTTTTCGGCAAGAGGTGTAGACCCTGGGTCTCTGTATAGAGAAACCTTATAACCCTTTGCCTTAAGGTATTCATAAAGCCTTTTTGCCTGAGTACTCTTGCCAGAGCCGTCTATACCTTCAAAGGTTATAAGCATG
>JAXSPD010000071.1:0-6430 GCA_037926845.1 Candidatus Pampinifervens yunnanense
ATGATAACCTACATAAAGGACATATACCCTGAGATAGACCATAAGGCTTATGTGATAGCAAGGGAAATATCCAAAAGGCTTGGCAAAGCTCCAGAGCTTGAAGAGCTTGCAAAGATATACGGCATGCCCTCTGAAAGCCTTGAGGAAAAGCTCAGCCTAATAGAGAGGCTACTTGAAAACCCCCTTAGGACACCCTATGGAGAGGTAGATCTGCCTCCCTTTAGTTATCCGCTTACGGGGTGTGAATGATAGGTGTGCCAGATTATAACAAAGCCGGGCTCTGGAAGATGCTCTTTAACCTCCAGAACCCTTATGCTTTATCATAAATGTCAGCTAAACTTCTTTAGTATCCTACGAATTAGGACAGTCATGTATACTGAGAGTAAAAGCAGCACATTAGCGAAGTTGAAACCGGTTGATATACTACATCCGCCATATGTGGAAGAAGTAGGGTTCATTTCCTGAGATATACTCACCCGAGATGTGCTCAACTGCCTGTGCAAGGATGTATCTATTAGGCATGGAGTTTGTTTGTCACCTACTTGCGCGGTGCATAGCAAGTATCTTCCATCTGGAGAGGCTGCCGTTATTTCAGTGAGCGTTACATCACTCGGAATTATGGACCTAAAGGTGTTGTTAAGGTCTTCCACTTGACCTGCCACTGGTGTGTCACCAGAAAAGTCTATCAATATCTTTGACGCTTTACCACCGCTTGTCCCGTAAACTGCAAACCTTTCATTGCCCTCATTCACCACAGCGTATGGCATATAGTTATTAACTCGTATGGACTTGCGAGTAGTGTCAGCTATTTTTCGCACAACTCTCATACTTCCATCAGAGTCATTATGGAACGCAGCGACCAAACCATCTTCAGATATTACGCTATTATACCTTGAGTAAACCTCGCTATATACTATAGGATTGCTTTCCTGTGTTCTATCCCACATAAAGCCTCTCCCACAGTTAGAACCTGATATAACTCCGTTTTCACTTACGCTATGTAATATACCGTAGCATGACATACTATTTCGGTAGACAATGCTTATACTATCTATGCTGTTTCCTTGCCATATTGTAGCGTAAGGGAAATTCAGGCATGTCCTTCCTACAATCGTATAGGACCCACCTATAACCTCACATTCATATGCACTGTTTCCGCTTGTGCAGTTGGTTTGAAGTTGCACGAGTTTGTATGTATTCTGGTCTAATATCCATGCTACGGGCCTGTTGTTACTCGGTGAGTTTACAACTCCAGCTATACACGAACCTTCTGAGGACATTCCTGTCGTATATGATAACACACCTGAATCGCTTGGCACTTCTAATACAATTGCATCAAATTTCGTAGCATCCTCTAAGAAGTTAATAGGTCCGAGACTGGCGTTTGCCTTTATCTTCCAGACGTGTGCCCTTGCACCTGACTGGTATTGTCTTACACCAGCAATGATTTTTCCATCTCCTGATATTGCGGTTCCATAACCACTTACTTCTATCTGGGGAACACCAAATACGCTAACAACTGTAGAGCTTCCCCCTGTCGTTCCATTTTGGAACAGGACAGTTACACTGGGGCTGTAAGTTCCACTTGCTTGGTATGTATACGATGTCGTGCTCTGCGGAATTCTCTCATCTACAACTCCATCCCCATTAAAGTCATACCGATATTCTATCGGTGTTGTCCCAAAGGCAAAGGCTTGAACGTTGAAAGCAACAGTAAGTGGCGGCTGACCGTTAGAGGGGTTTGCGGTAAGTTTAACAAATGGTTCCATCGTGGATAGTTGCATTTGTGTATAGAATACGCCTCTATCTGTATCTATACCAAATCTTACACTTGAAAGGTCTATTGGTATCGCTACCACCAAGGATGTGGATTCTGCAGGTAGACTTACCTCGTAATAACCGTCCAGATTGAAGTCTATTAGATAACGATATACTGTTAGCGCTTCTTCGCTATTTACAGAAGTCGTTAAGGAAATTTCAACCTCGTTTTCTCTGAGAGAAGATATTCTTCCATCCACGGATATATTCACACTACCGTAAAAGGACATACTAACTGTATAAGGTTCAGAGGATTGTCCTGAATCGTCAGTTACACTGAATTGAAACTGATAGCTTCCTCTTTCTGGAATGTCAATTTCAAAGGAACGTTCCTTGAAGACGTGTCTCCTGCCAAAGTTATCTGTGACAGTTATAGTTTCTACTGGTCTGTTAGAGGCGTAGTCTATTAAAAACCGAGCTTTGGTTGGCACTACAAAGTTTGAGACTTGGTATTTTACAGCTAAGACCTCTGGCTTAGTTATAGCCCTTTCTACAACCACATCCTGACACTTTACACTCGAAGCTATACCGTCTGTTGCTGTAAGGCAAACTCTAACCCTTCTGTCAACTGTCAAATGGTTTACCTTGAAAACTTCACCGGGAATGAGTAGGCTATCATCTGAAACAGACCAGCTGAGACTATAATCATCACCATCTCTATCAACAACACTAACCTGAGGTCTAAACTCCTTGATTTGTGAACCTATTCTATCATCCATACCTATGGACAATATCTCTGGAGCTGAATTTTGAACATTAACCTTTACCGTCTTTGTCCTTGTTATGCAATTCGCGTTCAAGCATAGGCGCACACCTATGAGAATTTGATTACCCATACGCAATAGGGACTTTTTATCTGGTGTTCTAAATTCTATGTTTTCACCTTCACCCAAATAAACAGAGGACATAAACCACTCTACGCGCTCTACATTTGTTTCTCCTTCTCTTTCTCTACAGCTATCTGCGAGGTATTTTACTGTCTCTGCCCTTACTCTTGCAGTATACACATTGTTAGCTTCTATAACCTCAGGCACGTTAAGGTCCATTATTCCCTTTCTATCACACTCTACCAGGTTTTTGTTCAGAACCATGTTTGAGCTAAGCCTTTCATTAAAAGGTATGCTTATAACTTCCTCCTTACCATACGCTACAAACTTCACGTCTATCATACGCACTCTGCTGGAGCTATAGATTTTAGGCACTTTCAAGGTGCATCTTGCCTGAGTGCCTGAAACATTGCAAGAGAAGTTATTTACTCTGAAAACTTCATACATTTCTGGGTCCTTCAAGTATACACCAAGAACCTCTCTGATACTAAAACCGGAGGCTTGGGGTGCATTGATTGTAAGGTCAATGGTGAATGTTTCCTCTTTCATTACAGTATCTTTAACATCCACGCGACCTATCCACAGAGCAAAGTCTCCTCCTGGAGACGGCATAAAGTTGGTAAAGTAACCTTCTGAAGTATAAGAAGATAGGGGTAAACGCTTGCCATTCACAACTAAGATCAACTTTGATACATATCCCCCATACTCATAAGGATTACCAACAACAGAACCCCTCGTAGGTGTCCCCTCCAGAATCTGATTCCTACCTCTATCATACCACTTAACATTTTCCAGCTTGTCATAGTTAGTATAACTAAGTTGGTCTAAGATAAATTTGTTAATCGCAACCGAAAGGAGTGAAGCGATATAATTCTCAAATGGATCTTCTACTTCAGCGCTTCTAGTTATGACTGTTTTTTTCTTCGTTAGGGTTGTGCTTTGTGGTCTCACTAAGGGCTGACCAGTAAAGTAGTTTATAAATTCCTCCCTTTTAAATTCCATCTCTCTACATTCCCTAGGGACAGAGCTCAAACTGCTACTTGGGTCTGTAACACCGAGACAGCCTGCATCCCTCAATTTCTTGAATACTTGATTATAAAGATTAGCCCCTGCCAACATACCGCTCGTATAGGCAAGATCCGTTAGACCCATCTCTGCTATGTTTTGTTGAGCTTCTTTTATATCAAGGTATGACTTGATACCAAAATCGAGTGCGGTCGCGATCAAAGACGCCCTCTTCGCAACAGCCCTTAGCACATTTGGGGAATTTGCAACATCAGGCATGATTTTTCCCATACACTCTAAAAAGCCTTTGTTTATAGAACCATCCTTCTTAATTATTGACATTCCTGGGGTTGAGAAGACATCCAAAACCATACCTACAAGAATGCCTTCAAGAAACTTAGAAACAGAAACGTCTTTGCCACTAAGCGATTCAGAAATGGTAGATGTGGCAGATCCTCCAGCTTTATAGAGTGTTTTAGTCACATACGACAAGGTTGTGCTACCTACGAACCCCTTGCACTCTGCAGAAGACAAACCTTTGGTCAACTTTTCAACGGTGTAGTCTGAAAGCTGCTTTACCGCAATACTACTAATAGCTTTCCACCCGTTTTCCAAAATACTCTTTTCCATGTCCGTGACAGCTTTCAAATAGTTGTCTGCAGATATCTGCGAAGCACCTGCACCATAAGCCCTTGATAGAGTCCTCATAGTATCTGCCATTTGGTTGTAGAAACCAAGTTTTGCCTGCGTTTCCATGTTGTTAACTAGTTGATTTATTGTTTCGTAATCCGGTGTTCCCTTGGCGGCTTCTCTTAGAGCCCTAGCTTGTGTCAATACGCTTGCACTAAAGGTATTAGCAGCTTCTCTCCATAGTTCCCTACATGTGTTATTTTCGTGATTTCTTGAGTAAAAGTCCATCCAACCTAAAATGTCAGAAATCAACTTTCTGTGCGCGTCTCTGCACTTCTCAGCATTCGTAGGTGTTCCTGAGCTATAAGGCTTATTTTCATTGTTTCTCGGCACACCCATGCAGAACTTTCCATCTTTATCAATTGGGCTTCTTGGCGTTGAACCGTTATAATTTAGACCCTCAGCAAATATGTAACTTCCTTCTGGCGCATTTTGCACCTCACCACACAGTTGACCCCTTTGAGAAGGATAATCAAGATTTATTATAGAGAAATGAGTGACAGATCCCATCACATACACGTCCTTTTGGACTCTACCAGATATGATATCTGAAAGCTCCGCGCGTTTTATCGCATTTCTCTGACTATCTACGAGCACACCTTGGGTAGGATACTCTCTCCAGATACCTGTCTTCTCATCAAAATACCAGAGAGGTATCTCTACCTCTTCTGTTTCTGGATTAAAGTCGTCCAGCCCCGCATAGTTGGCTGGGGCTATCTTGAAAAATATTGGATAGTTGCCGTCTGGCAACTTCTTAGGAAAGCCCTGTTGATCGTAGAATTCTACTTGAAGCACACCGCCAGAGCTAAGGAGAACCCTCTCTCCATTGCTACCTATACCTTCAAAACCTCCTGGCATGTTTTCAGAGGACTGACCTACATTTATCTGACTTACATCTGCCTGTACTATGCCCAACTCTTGGGCATTCCCTATATGTATCTGCACTTCATTGGTATTTACTTCATTTTGTGCTAAGTATACTCTTTCAGCTTTGAAAAGCCTAATCACTGGGGGTATTTGCTCAGCACTGTCGTATACTCTGTAGAATGTAGCATAACCAGGGGCTTGCACGACAACCTTAACCTTTTTACCAGTGGTTAGTTCTATATAAGGTGTATTTCCTTGTTGCTCGGTAGATAATGGGCTCAATGCTTCCTTTTCCTCAAGTATGTTGTTCCCATCGCTGTCAATAAATATTCTCACGGTAGCTTGTTCTATGGGTGTATCTTCGTTATAGTCGAGAATCTTGACGTAAACTCTTGTAGGTTGTAGACCACTGCCACTGCTTGAGGTTTCATCACTGCTTCTGATGGTGCAAGAGCTAAAGGTGAAGATAGCAATAGGTATAAGAACTAACCATCTTAACCACCCACTCCTTAGCTCCTCCTTAAAAACCATGGCACTCACCCCCTTATGAGTATAGGTAAAAATTATAAGCCAGAACCTTGGTATGTAAATGATACACGTCATATAACTTGTAGGTGTTTGTTATAGGGTTTGCACGTGTCCTGTGAAAGTAAGAATTCAACGTGTAGAGTTGAAGCTCTATAGAAACCTTTCAAGGACCTGTAAAACCTCTGCCTTCTTATTTCTATAGCTTGCCCTGTTGCAAACAAGCATAGCAGTAGAGGTGGTTATCTCCTCTATCACCACAAGGTTGTTTTCCCTCAAAGTCCTCCCTGTTTGCACCAAATCCACAATAAAGTCAGAAAGTCCAATAAGGGGTGCAAGCTCCACAGAACCGCTTAAGGGTATGACCTTACACTTTATACCCTTTTCTGAGAAAAACTCCTGAGTTATGCGAGGGTATTTGGTGGCAACCTTTAAGTATGAGCTTTTGAGGTATTTTTCTCTATTTTCTTCCTTGCCCGCCACCACTATCCTGCAAAAGCCTATTCCAAGGTCAAAAAGCACATACAGGTCTGGCTTTCTCTCAAGGAGCACATCTTTTCCCACCACTCCAAGGTCTGCCACGCCGTTTTCCACATAGACTGGCACATCTGAGGGCTTTACAAGAAGAAACTCGTATTGCCCAACCCTTACGCTGAGCCTTCTCCCTTCCTCAAAGGCTTTCTCTATTATGCCCTTTT
>JAXSPD010000072.1:0-6091 GCA_037926845.1 Candidatus Pampinifervens yunnanense
ACCGGCTCAGGCTTGCCTTTGATGGTGTAGACTACGTGGTGCATGCAGCAGCCCTCAAGCATGTGCCTATACTGGAATACAACCCCTTTGAGGCAGTCAAAACCAACATCCTTGGTGCCCAGAACATCATAGAGGTTGCCATAGAGAAGGGTGTCAAAAAGGTCATAGCCCTATCCACAGACAAGGCGGTAAGCCCAGTAAACCTCTACGGTGCCACAAAGCTCACCATGGAAAAGCTCCTTATTGCGGGCAACGCCTACGCCGGAGCAAAGGAGACTTCCTTTAGCATAGTGCGTTATGGCAATGTGGTGGGAAGCAGGGGAAGCGTAATACCCTTGTTTTTAAAGCTCCTCTCTGAAGGTTGCAAGGATCTACCCATCACAGACCCAAGGATGACCCGCTTTTGGATAAGCCTTGAGGAAGGCGTCAGGCTTGTGCTTTTTGCTCTAAGGGAGTCAGAGGGTGGTGAGGTCTTTGTGCCAAAGATACCAAGCGTGCGCATTGTAGACCTTGCAAAAGCCATGTGTCCGGACTGCGGTTTTAGGTTTATTGGCATAAGACCTGGGGAGAAGCTTCATGAAAGCCTTATATCAGAGGATGAGGCAAGGGATGTGAGGCTTGTAAAGCATCAAGACAGGGAATACTTTGTGATACTGCCTCAGTTTAGCTTTGAGGCAAGGGCTTTTGAAAAATGGCAAAGCTATCCGCAGGTGCCCGAGGGCTTTTTCTACAGAAGCGACAAAAATGACTGGTGGCTGGAGGGAAAAGAGCTAAGGGCTTTTCTTGAGAAGGCTCTCAAGGATGTGGAGGTATAAATTATAAAGCATGCAGTTTGGTGAACTTAAAAGTCTTTTGGAAGGGAAGTTTGAGCCAGAACAGATAGCTTCCTTGATGGAGTTTGCCCTTGCCATCGTGCATATGAGAGAAACAGAAGACTACAGAAGGCTTTGGCAGACCCTGGAGCATATGGGACAGAGGATAGAACAGCTCACTGAAAAGCTCCAGGAGCTATACCACATAGTGGGCGGTCAAGCCAAAGCCATAGAAACACTAACCCACGAGGTGGCAGAGCTAAAGGAGACAACCGCTGGTCTTGTGCAGACGGTAGGCCAACACTCTGAGGAGATAAGAGAGCTAAGGAAAATATTGCAAGAATTGGCTCAGATGGTAAGCCAAAACACACAGCAACTGAGCCAACACTCCCAGGAGATAAGTGAGCTTAGAAAAACTACTCAAGAGCTTGTGGAGATAACAAAACAACACTCTGAGCAATTGAGCCAACATTCTCAGGAGATAAGTGAGCTAAGGAAAACGGTCCAAGAGCTTGTTGAGATTACAAAACGGCATTCTCAAGAAATAAGTGAGCTTAGAAAAACTACTCAAGAGCTCGTGGAGATAACAAAACAACACTCTGAGCAATTGAGCCAACATTCTCAGGAGATAAGTGAGCTAAGGAAAATAACTCAGGAGCTGGTGGAGACTGTTAAAAAGCTTAATGAGGAGCACAAAAAGACAAGAGAGCATCTGGGCGGGCTTTCGCATACGGTGGGCTATGTGCTGGAAAACCAAGCCTACAAACATCTGCCAAGACTTCTCAGAGATGAGGGCGTAGAGGTTATCGGTAAGCTAAAGAGAGGCTTTGTGGAATACTCAGGGACCAGCTTTGATGAGGTGAATATACTGGGCAAGGCTATGAAGGACAGTGTGGAGGTCTTTATCATAGGCGAGGGCAAAACACAGTTGGCTAAAAAGCATGTGGATGAGTTTCTCAGAAAACTTCACAGAATACAGAGATACCTTGATGCGGAGGTGGTGCCTGTGTTGGTGACACACATGGTGGTGTCGCCTCAGGTGGACAGGTATGCAAGACAAAAGGGCATAAAACTCTACTACAGCTACGAGTTTGAGGAATGATACCCTACGGCAGGCAGTATATAGACCAAGAGGACATAGAGGCGGTTGTGGAGGTTCTGAGGTCTGACTATATCACGCAGGGTCCAAAGATAGAAGCCTTTGAGAGGGCTTTGGCAAGCTATTGCGGTGTGGACTATGCGGTAGCCTTTAACTCTGGCACTTCTGCCTTGTATTGCATTTACAAAGCCTTAGGGCTAAAGGAGGGGGATGAGTTTATAACCACTCCTATAACCTTTACCGCTACGGTTTCTATGGGGGTTATGCTTGGTGCAAAGCCAGTCTTTTGTGATATAGAACCAGATACGGGAAACATGGATGTAAACCTATTGGAGAGTTTAATAACAGAAAGGACAAAGCTAATAGTGTCTGTTCACTACGCTGGGCATCCTGTGGATATGGAAAGGGTCTGGCAGGTGGCTGAGAAATACGGGCTTTATGTGGTGGAGGATGCCTGCCACGCTCTTGGTTCTGATTATAAGGGTCATAAAACGGGCTCTTGCAGGTATTCGCACGCTACGGTTTTTAGCTTCCATCCAGTAAAGCACATAACCACAGGAGAAGGTGGTGCGGTGCTAACTAAGAGTTATGAACTCTACGAAAAGTTGTTAAAGTGCAGAAATCATGGAATGGTAAGAGGTGAAGACTGGGAGTATGCTATAGAGTTTCCATCCTTTAACTTTCGCATAACAGACCTTCAGTGTGCTTTGGGAATTTCACAGCTAAAAAAACTCAGCCACTTTGTCCAGAGGAGAAGACATTTAGCGGAGCTATACAAAGAAAAACTTGGAGGCTTAGAAAGCCTAAGTCTTTTGGTAGAAAAACCCTACGCATACCATTCCTATCATCTCTATCCTATAAAGCTAAGGGACAAGGAAAGAAGAAGAGAAGTTTTCAAAAGTCTAAGGGCACAAGGCATAGGAGTTCAGGTTCACTACATTCCCGTCTACTGGCATCCCTTTATGGAAAAACTTGGATACAAAAAGGGACTTTGCCCCACTGCGGAGGACTTTTACCAAAGAGAGATAAGCCTGCCAATGTATCCTGCACTAAAGGAAGAGGAGCTTGAGTTTGTTGTGGAGAGGTTGAGGGACATACTAAAATGAAGGTGGGATTGGTTATTCAAGCTAGGAACGGCTCAAGTAGATTTCCTCGCAAAAGTATAAACCTAATAGATGGAAGGCTGGTTCTTGAATGGGTTTTAAGAAGGGCAGGAAGGTCAAAGGTGGACGAGAGGGTTTTAGTTACTTCATGGCTTGAAGAAGATGAGATAATAGAGAGGATAGGCAAATGTCTCGGTTGGGAGGTTTTGAGAGGTCATCCTACGGATGTGTTAAGTAGGTATGCTAATGCGGTAGATAAATACCAGCTTGACGCAGTGGTAAGGGTCACAGCGGACTGTCCTATGATTGACTACAGATTAATCGATAAGGCTGTGGAAATATATAACGCAGAAGGTGTTGATTACTTCAGCTATGAAGGTATACTTAACGGCTTTGATGTGGAGGTCATAAAGGGAGAATGGATACTAAGGGCTCATCAAAAGGCTAAACTTCCCTCAGAAAGAGAGCATGTAAGCCCATATATAAGAAAGTCAAAAAAGGCTAAAAAGCTATTTTATAGAATACACGAAGAAGACCTCTCGCACATACATCTTAGCCTTGACTATCCAGAGGATTTGGTAATCATAGAAAGAATCATAAAAACCCTTGGAAAGGAAGACTTTACCTACGAAGAGGTGGTAAAACTCATTAAGGAAAAGCCAGAAATCTTGAAAAGGGAGAAAGAAATTCCTGTAAACGAAGGATATCTAAAGTCCTTAAGGCAAGATAAGGATTTTATAAGGTCTCTAAGGGCAAAGCCTTTAAAACTTGAAAACAACCTAAGGCATTTTGAAAAGACCAAAACCCTAATACCTAACTGTTCTCAAACCTTTAGCAAGTCATACCTGCAGTTTTCTGTGGGGGCGGTTCCACTTTTTGTGAAAGAGGGAAAAGGTTGTTATCTTACAGACCTTGACGAGAATACCTATATAGACTACACTATGGGACTTGGTGCTTGTATATTAGGCTATGCCTTTGAGCCTGTTATTGAAAGAGTGGAAAAGGAGCTAAGAAGGGGAACAGTTTTTACCTTACCGAGCTATCTTGAGACAGAGCTTGCGGAGCTTTTGAGAGAAACTATACCATGCTGTGAGATGGCGCGTTTTGGGAAGAATGGTTCTGACGTGACCTCTGCGGGCGTTAGGCTTGCAAGGGCATACACGGGCAGGAAATACATAGCTTGTTGTGGATATCACGGCTAGCAGGATTGGTATATAGGGACAACCACGAGGGATAGGGGAATTCCAGAAGAGGTAAAAAGCCTTACTCTTACCTTTGAGTATAACAATATACAAAGTCTTGAAAGGCTTTTTGAGGAATACAAAAACCAGATAGCCTGCGTAATAATGGAGCCTGTGGGCGTAGAAGAGCCAAAGGAAGACTTTTTACAAAAGGTCAGAGAGCTTACACAGAAACATGGTGCTTTATTGATATTTGATGAGGTGGTTAGTGGCTTTCGCTTTTCCTTGGGAGGTGCACAAGAATATTTTGGAGTAGTTCCAGACCTCGCCTGCTTTGGCAAAGCTATGGGCAATGGCATGCCTATATCCGCCATAGTTGGAAGGTCGGAGATTATGGAGCTTTTTGAGGAGGTCTTTTTCTCTTTTACCTTTGGAGGAGAAACCGCAAGCATAGTATCCGCCATCGCAACCATCCAATATCTAAAAGACCAAAAGGTAATACCCTACCTTTGGGAGCAAGGAAAAAAGCTAAAACAAGGCATTCAAAAGCTAATAGAAGATAAAGAAATGGAGGATAGAGCCTTTGTAAAGGGTTATGATGTTAGGTTTTTGCTGGATTTTGTAGGAGAAAACAGCCTAAAGTTAAAAACTCTTTTCCAACAAGAAAGTGCAAAAAGAGGAATTCTTTTCACAGGTTCTCATAACATGGCTTTACCTCATGATGATAAGATAATTGAAAAAACTCTTGAAGTATACGATGAGGTGCTTGATATTGTGAAGTTTGCAGTGGAATACGATATGGTAGATGAGTTGATAGAGGGACAAATACTACAGCCTGTGTTTAGAAAGATGTGATTTATATTTAAATCTATGGAGAGACTTGAGGACAGAGTAGAAAGACTGGAAAAACTCGGAGAATTACTTGTCAGAGAGATGCTGGACTTTAAACTCTGGGCAAGTAGGATGATAGCAGAAGGCGAAAGGAGATTGGAAGAATACAGGAGAGAGGTAGACAGACAGATAAGAGAATACAAGGAAGAAACAGACAGGAAGATAGCAGAGTATAGGGCTGAGACTGACAAACAAATAAGAGAACATAAAGAAGAAACTCGCAATCAGATAAGAGAAAACAACAAACGCTGGGGCGAGCTTGCCAACAAGTTAGGAACTATAGTGGAAGACATCATATATCCAGCCTTTAGACCTGTGGTAAGGAAATACTTTGGATGTGAGCCAGAGAAAACCTTTATGAGGCTTGAGTATACTAATCGTCAAAAGGGCATATACGAAGAGTTTGATGCGGTGGCAGTGTGTGAGGACAAGGTGTTTTTGCTTGAGGTAAAGTCTACTCCAAGAGAAAAGCACATAGAGGAGTTTAAAGAAAAGGCAAAGAGGTTTCTGGAATACTTTCCTGAGTTTGCAGGAAAGAAGTTAATTCTTATTATGGCAAGCCTTAGCTTTAATGAGGGCTTTGTCAAGCAGTTGTCTAAGGCTAATATATATGCTATGGCTTACAGAGAATGGGAGTATATGGATATTCTTAACTTTGAGGAGGTAGAAGATGCAGAAACTTGAGAAAAAGGTTGACAGACTTGAGAAGGTCGTTGAACTCTTTATGAGGGAAATGATTGACTTTAAACTTTGGGCAAGCAGAATGATTGAAGAGGGTGAGAAGAGATTAGAAGAATATAGAAAGGAAAATGACAGGCAAATAAGGGAATACAAGGAAGAAGTCAATAGACAGATAAGAGAATACAAGGAAGAAACAGACAGGAAAATAGCAGAGTATAGGGCTGAAACTGATAGGCAAATAAGAGAACATAAAGAAGAAACTCGCAATCAGATAAGAGAAAACAACAAACGTTGGGGCGAGCTTGCCAACAAGTTAGGAACTAT
>JAXSPD010000073.1:0-6078 GCA_037926845.1 Candidatus Pampinifervens yunnanense
GTTGAAGACGCTCAAGGCAATCCAAGGATGTTGCTCAGTTTTAATGGCAAATGGCTTTATTACAAAAAGTTCTAAGGAGGTAAACATGGACAGGAGAGACTTTATCAAAAAGGGCTCTTTAGCCCTTGCGGGGGCTGGCTTAGCGGGACCTTACATAAGCAGGGCTCAGGGAAAGCTCAGGATAGGCTACATACCTCTTACAGACTGTGCGTCTGTTGTTATGGCTAAGGAACTTGGTCTTTACAAGAAATACGGCGTGGATGTGGATGTATCAAAGGAGGCAAGCTGGCCTAACGTCAGAGACAAACTTTTAAACGGAGAACTTAAGGCTTCTCATTGCCTTTTTAGCATGCCCTTTTCTGTTTACACAGGCATAGGAGGACCTGCAGGAAAAATAATGCCCATAGCCATGATTATAAACTTTAACGGGCAAGCCATAACGCTTTCTCAGAAAGATTTTGGTGGTAAAGTGGGCTTTAGAGAAATAAGCAAGGTAAAGGCGGTAGTGGATGGTTTAAAGGGGACGGGTAAGAATGTTACCTTTGCCATGACATTCCCAGGAGGAACTCACGATATATGGCTCAGGTATTGGCTAGGTGCCTGCGGTATAAACCCAAACAAAGATGTAAGAGTTATACCTATACCACCTCCACAGATGGTGGCAAACATGAGAGTTGGCAATATGGATGGCTACTGTGTTGGGGAGCCGTGGAACGAAGTAGCTGTAAGAGAAGGTGTAGGTTTTACCCATCTTGCAACTCAAGATTTATGGAAAGACCATCCAGAAAAAGCTCTTGTCTTTAATCAGGAATTTTTCAGTAAAAACGTAGAAGAAGTAAAAGCTATCATGAAGGCGGTGCTTGAAGCAAGTAGATGGCTTGATGACCTAAAAAATAGAAAAGAGGCTTCCAAGGTGCTTGCAAGGTATGTCAACGCTAAAGCTGAGGACATAGAAACAAGGCTTCTTGGAGTTTACCATCTTGGTAAGGGGCTTGGAGAACACAAATACAAGGATGACTACATGCTATTTTTCAAAAATGGCGAGGTAAACCTTCCCAAATACTCTTATGGTGTCTTCTTCCTTGCCCAATACAGAAGATGGGGAATGGTAAAGCAAGCTCCTGATTATCTTGGCATATCAAAGAAGCTAATAGCCAAGCCTCTCTTCCTTCAGGTAGCAAAGGAGATGAACATAAGCGTAAAAGACGACGATATGAAACCTTTAAGAGGCTTTATAGACAATGTGGTCTTTGACCCAAATAAACCAGAAGAGTCTATAAAGGCGTATAAGGTCAGGGAGGTATAAAAATGGTTAACGTAGAAAAGGGCATAAGGTCTAAACTTTTAAGTTTTTCTGTAAACTTTAGGAAACTTTCTGTTATTGCTACCGCAATCCTTCCTCCTATCTTTGGTATCTTCCTTTTTTTCCTCTTTTGGTTTTTTATATCCATCTTCATAAAGGAACTGCCAGGACCCATCAACACTCTAAAAACTCTTTTTGAACTTCTTTCCAACCCCTTTTACGACCTTGGTCCAAACGATAAGGGTATAGGATGGCAGATGTTAGCTTCTCTGAAAAGGGTCTTTTTGGGGTTTCTAATAGGTTCACTTATAGCCCTGCCTCTTGGTTTTCTTATAGGTATGAGTTCAACAGTGAGGAGGGTTTTAAATCCCGTGGTGCAAGTGCTAAGACCAGTTTCACCCATGGCATGGTTTCCCATAGGGCTTGCGGTGTTAAAGGCTTCCAACGAGGCATCCATATTCGTTATTGCCATAACCTCCCTCTGGCCAACTCTTATAAACACCGCCTTGGGCATCTCCTCCCTACCAGAAGACTATAAGAACCTATCAAGGGTCTTTGGCTTTCCTCTTCGCTATTACATACTAAAAGTTTTGCTTCCTTATAGCCTTCCCTACATCCTCACAGGCTTTCGCCTTAGTCTTGGTATAGGGTGGATGGTTATAGTTGCCTCTGAGATGCTGGCTGGTGGTGTTGGTATAGGCTTCTTCGTATGGGACTCATGGAACGCTCTGAACTTAGAAAATGTCCTGTCCGCCATCCTCCTCATAGGCATAGTTGGGCTTTTTATAGACTTTTTCTTTGCAAAGCTAATGGAAAGAGTAAGGAGGTAAAGTTATGAGAGCATACTTGGAGATTTTTAACCTTACAGTCCGCTTTGGCAACAATATCATACTTAATGAGCTTGAACTTCTTGTGGAAAGGGGCGAATTTGTAAGCATAATAGGACATTCTGGCTGTGGTAAATCTACACTTTTAAGTGTTGTTGCAGGGCTCGTAAAACCTTCTGAAGGGTCTGTGGTGCTTGATGGTAAGGAAATTACAAGCCCAGGTCCAGACAGGGCTATGGTTTTTCAAAACTACTCCCTTCTACCCTGGGTCTCAGTTTATGAGAACGTCATGCTTGCAGTGAAGTCTGTCTTTAAAGGTGAAGACCTTGAAAAGGCTAAGAAAAAAGCGGAATCCTACCTTAAGCTGGCAGGTCTCTGGGAGCATAGAAACAAACTTCCATCTCAGATCTCTGGTGGTATGAAGCAAAGAACCGCGCTGGTTAGGGCTTTGTCGGTAGACCCCAAGGTGCTTCTCCTTGATGAACCCTTTGGAGCTCTTGATGCTCTGACAAGGTCTGTCTTGCAAGATGAGCTTTTGAGAATATGGGAAAAGGACAAAAAGACCATGCTTATGGTAACTCACGATGTGGAAGAAGCCATATACATGTCTGACCGTATAGTTATCATGAGCAACGGACCATCCGCTAAAGTTTATGACATTGTGAAGGTTAACATAAAGAGACCAAGGACAAGGGAAGAGATGATAAGGTCAAAGGAGTATATTGACCTTAAGGAATACCTGATTTACACCTTAAGGGAGAAGCTTAAGAAAAGGGAGGTAGCATGAGGTTTCAGTGCCCATACTGTGGCGTTGGTTGTGGCCTCCTCTATGAGGGTGGGAGGGTGAAGGGAGATAAAGACCATATGGCATCTAAAGGAGATGTATGTCAAAAGCCACTTTACTATCCAAAGGTTATGCACAAGGATAGACTTTTAAGACCTCTCTTTAGGGAAAGCAAAAGAGGCTCTTTCAAGGAGATAGATTGGGAAAGGGCATACAGCATAATTTCCTCAAAGTTGAAAAGCCTAAGCCCAGAAGAAGTCTATTTTTACCTCTCTGGACAGCTTATGACAGAAGACATATATGTGATGAACAAGTTTATCAAAGGCTTTTTGAAGACAAACAACATAGATGCCAACTCAAGGCTCTGCATGGCAACGCCCGCAACCGCCTACAGGTTAGTCTTTGGTTCTGATGGTCCACCATGTTCTTATGAAGACTTTGAAGATGCAGATGCCTTTGTATTTGCAGGATCAAACGCTCTCTGGACGCATCCAGTAGTTTTTAAAAGGATATTAAAAAAGAAAGCGGAAAAACCTGAAGTAAAGATTGTGGTAATAGACCCGGTAAAGACAGAAACCGCAAAAAAGGCAGATTTACATATTCAGATAAGGGCAGGCACAGATACTGCACTATTTAATTCGGTTCTTTGTGTGCTTTATAAAAAGGGTTGGATAAACTGGGAATTTTTGAAAAAACATGTGGCAGGCTATGAGGAAGCCATTAACGAAGCAGTAAAGTATACGCCTGAGATAGTTTCAGACATATGCCAGATAGAAGAAGGTCAGATATACGAACTTGCGGAGCTTTACGCCTTTAGTAAAAAACTCATATCTCTGTGGTGCCAGGGGCTTAATCAGTCCTCTCAGGGTGTTATGAAAAACCTTAGTCTTATAAACCTCCACTTAGCTACAGGAAGATTAAACCACAGGGGATGTCCTTTCTCCCTTACGGGACAACCCAACGCCATGGGCGGAAGGGAGATGGGATACTTATCTCATGGTCTGCCGGGATACAGGGACATAAGAAAAGAAGAGGACAGAAGATTCATGGAGGAATTTTGGGGTGTAGAGGTTGGAAGTATAAAACCAAATCCAGGACCAACCATAACAGAAGCTATTGACCTTATGTTGGAAGGAAAGATAAAACTTCTATGGGTTGTATGCACAAACCCTGCTATAACCTTGCCTAATCTTAACAAGGTCTGGGAAGCCTTTGAAAGGGTTTTCCTTATTGTGCAGGATGCCTACTGGAACGATACCTGTGAGTTTGCCAACCTTATACTCCCAGCCTCACAGATGGGAGAGAAGGAGGGTGTAATGACGGGTTCAGACAGGACGCTAAGCCTTTGCCAAAAGTTTTCAGAGCCACCAGGGGAAGCAAAGCCAGACTGGCTTATTTTTGTGGAGGTAGCTAAGTATATGGGCATGGGAGATGCCTTTAACTACCACAACAGTAGAGAAATATTTGAAGAGCTCAAAAGTGCCACAAGGGGGAGGCTCTGTGATATATCAGAGCTTGACTATGAAGACCTTCCAAAAAGGTGGGGAGGCAGGTGGCTATACCCTGAACTCAGATTTCAGACGGAAGATGGTAAGGCTAAGATGCACCCTGCGGTTTATAAACACGAAGAGTTTGAATTTATCCTTTTGACGGGTAGGACAAAGAACCAGTGGCATACCATGACGAGAACGGGAAAGAGCGAGGAATTATTGAGGGGTGAAGAAGAGCCCTTTCTTTTGATGAACCCAGAAGACGGAGAAAGGCTTGGCATAGAAGAGGGTGAGTTTGTTGAGCTTGCCTCTGAGCATGGAAAGGTGAAGCTAAGGGTAAGATTTGGAGGTATAAAAGAGGGACATCTTTTCGCACCCTTTGGTTATGGCTTGAAGCATGGAAGCATTATTAATGCTCTTACAGGAGACAAGATTGACCCTATTTCAAAAGAGCCAGACCTTAAGCTAACACCTGTGGCTATAAAAGTCAAGGGGGCTGTGACCCATGAGCATGTTAAAGGGTAAAAGGGTAGGCATCTGTGCAACCAGAAGGGCTGAGGACATAGCGGAATACATAGCTCAGCACGGTGGTATTCCAGTGCTTGAGGATTTGGTAAGGATAGAGTATTTGCCAGAGGAAGAGGTGAATAGGTCCCTTGAAAATGCCTTGCTACTTAAACCTTCTTATTTCCTATTTACCACTGGTGAAGGGGCAAAGAGGGTCTTTCAGATAGCAAGGAAAAGGGAAGACTTTAAGGAGATTAAAGACCTCATGCTGAAGGGCAGGATATTTGCCAGAGGATACAAGACAAGAAAGGTCTTGCTGGAAGAGAATTTTAAAGATTTTCAAACAGTAGACCACACAAGGGATTTTATAAGTTTCCTTGAACCCATAGAAGGTAGATGCGTTTTTGTCCAGATGTATGGAGAAGAGATGCCAGAGCTTGAAAAATACATTCTAAAAGGTGGTGGGGTTTTGCTAAAGGTGTGGGTTTATAGATATATCCCAGATGAAGAAAAAATAGACGCTTTTATTTACAGGTTTCTAAAAGACCATTACCACGCAGTTATTTTCACCTCAGCCTTTCAGGTAAAAAACCTCTTCCAAAGGGCAAAGGAAAGAGAGTTAAACAGGAAGCTGGCACAAAAGATGACCAACAATGTCCTTATACTTGCTGTTGGGCGAACCACAGCTAAAGCCTTATTTGAAGAAGGAGTGCTAAGGGTATTATTTCCTCAAAAGGAAAGACTGATACTAGCTCTCAAAGAACTTGAGAAGGCTTTTGGAAATGGGTAAGGTTTACCTTGTAGGAGCAGGTCCAGGAGATATAGAGCTTTTAACCCTTAAGGCTTACAGGCTCGTAAGGTCTGCGGACGTTATACTCTACGACAGGCTTGTAAACCCTGAGGTGTTATTGCTTGCAAGACCAGACTGTGAGCTTGTGTATGTGGGTAAAGAGGATGGAAAGCATACCATAGAGCAGGAAAAGATAAATGAGCTACTCCTTCAATATGCTCATACGAGGGAAATTGTGGTTAGGCTCAAGTGTGGAGACCCCTTTGTCTTTGGAAGAGGTGGCGAGGAGGCTCTGTTCTTAGCCCAGCATGGCATAGACTTTGAGATTGTCCCAGGTATAAGCTCCGCTATAGCAGTCCCAGCCTATGCGGGTATTC
>JAXSPD010000074.1:0-6012 GCA_037926845.1 Candidatus Pampinifervens yunnanense
TTTTAGAAGGATGGAAGTCTTTAAAAGGTGTAAAAAAGGTTGTGCTTGGAGAGCTTGATGTTGAAGGTCTGAAAGTGGAAGGTCTCAAGGATTTGCAAAAGGTGATAGATTATATATTGGAGGATTAATATGAGTTTGCTTTTTGTTTTGCTTTTGCTGGTAGCTTCTATTACTCACGCTGATACCTTCACACAAGAAGACCGTGAAATGCTAAGAAGCACTTACATAAGGATGGAAAAACTTGAGACTAAAGTGGAAGTGGGTTTTCAGCAAATTGAAAAAAGGTTTGAGCAGATAGACAAGAGGATAAGAGATTGATACGGTTATAACCTTTATGGCTATACTTGCGGGCACTTTTGCCACTATAACTGCTGTAGCTATAAGCTTTGCCATATGGGATAGAAGGACTATGATAAGACCCTTTGAAGATAAAGACAAAGAACTTGCGGAGCTTATGAAAAAGTATAACATGTTATAAAAAGGAGGAGAGACATGGTCTGTTTAACACATCTTGAGCTATGTCCCTATTGCAAAAGGATAGCTCTGAAGGTTTGCGAATACGACGAGCCCTATCCAAGGGTGGAGGCAGAGTGTCAGTGTTGTGGCTACAAGGCTTACGATGTGCCTATGAGGCTGGGTCCAGAGGACTTCAAGAGCATACTTGACAAACTTGGAAGGAAGCTCATAGGTGAGATATGCATAGATGACCGCTGTGGTTCTACAAAGGTAATAAGGCTTATCAAGGAAGGCAATTATTCCGAATACAGATGCCTTGATTGTGGTTCTGAGTGGAACAGCGACGAGGTGCAAAGTGCAATAGACAGGGTGAAGGCAGTGCAAGGAGGTTTAAAAAACGGCGGCAGAACAATGGATATCCTAAAGGCAAAAGAGGGGGAATGTCCCCTGTGCGGTTGGGATATTGGTCATATGCATGTGGGCTATGCGGTTTCCATACAGTGCTTTGTCTGTGGCTATCACACAGACACAAGGGAGGTCTTGCCTCAGGTGGACCCCTCAACCCTTGAGTGCCCCGAGTATGAAAGGTCGGAGGAAACTGGTTGAAGTTTCCCTATCAGGAGTTTATAAGGTATGAGAGCTGGAAGGACCAGTTTTTGAAAGACTACCAAGAGATAAGCTCAAGGGATATGCAAAAGCTGGCTCAGGAAACCCAAAGCCTATATCCAGAGAAAGATGAAAGACTTCTCAAGGCTTTAATCTCCATGTATGTGGGAGGCTATGAAAGGAGGCTGGAAGACCCAGAGATAAGATATTGGACAAACTGGGCTGGCATAAAAACCTACAGGACCTTTAACCGCTTTCCACAGCTTTCAGACATGGAGCTTGCCTTTGTCTTCTATGCCATAGGCAAGGTCTTTGTTCCCCTTCTTTTGCACGAGCGTGGAGTAAAGTCTGAAAGCTTCAAGAGCCTAAGCCCAGAAGACCAAGAAAAGGCAGTTATGGAAGAGTTAGAGGTCATATGGGAGAACCATCTTATAAGGGTTCTTCAGATATTGCCCTTCCTGGGCTTTAGCTCAAATACCATGTAGAAGCCCTCCATTTGGGGTATGGCTCTAACCTTCCATCCATGAAGCTCTGCAATGTGCTTTACTATGGCAAGTCCGAGTCCCATGCCCTTGGGGTTCTCAGAATGATAGGGCATAAATATCACCTCCTCCTTTCCTTTCTCTATGCCCACTCCATCATCTCTGTAAGTTATCGTATTTTCCTTTAACTCAACCCATACCCGTTTTGCACCCCACTCAAGGCTGTTGTTAAAAAGATTAAAAAACATGTCCCGTAGAAGCCTCTCATCTCCCAACACCCTCAGACTACCACTGACTTCCACAGACAGTCCCTCGTAAAGCCTTGCCATCTGGTGCAAAAGCTCGCCCAAGTCAACCTCCCTAAACTGGGGCTCCGTGTCTGTGGAGAGGCTCCTAAACTGGTCAATGGTCCTCTTTATCCTTTGTATCTCCTCCAGCATGAGCTCTGCCATCTGAGCAACACGTTCCATATCGCACTGACCCTTATGCAAAGACCTTATAAGCCTCTCAAGATTAAGGCTTATTGGCGTGAGAGGGTTTTTTATCTCATGAGCTATTCTCTTTACCGCCATCTGCCAAGTTTTAAAGCGTTCTGCCAAAATTATTGCCTCAAGGTCTTCGTATACAATAACCCTCCCCGAATCAAGTTCAATGACGCTCTGCCTTAGGTTACTCTTTTTGGATAGCTCTTCGTAGGTTCTGTTATGAAACTCTTCGCCCTCCCTTGAGAGGAATACTATGCCCACTGGCAGGGCATTGAAAAGGGTGAGGAGAATTTCCTTTTCCTTGTTTAGCCTACTGTAGAGTTTTTTTAGTTCTTCCTTCATGCTAGCAAAGCTCTTGGCTAGCTCTTGGACCTCATCGCCCGTTTTGGGAATATCCATAGCCACCTCAAAGTTGCCTTTGGCTATCTCCCTTGCCTTTTGAGATAGTTTTTCCAGAGGAAGGCTTACATAGCGTGCCACAAGATTGCCAAACCACAGGGCAGAAAGAAAAGATACAAATCCTGCAAGCACTATAAAATATACATAAACCCCCCCTATTATATCCCTTGCCTTCACCATGTTTCTAAGCTCTGTGGCGGTCTGAGCTATATCTCCCATCATGGACCTTACACCAGGTTCTCTGGCAAGTAAAACTTTGTAGCCTTCAATACATAGGGTATAAAAACTCTCGCTCATGGACTCTTTGCAATTTGCACTTCTTTCAATGGAAACCACATCCTTCAAAGACTCTATTGTCCTAGTATCCACGCCCATATTCACTAACAAACCTATGACTTCCCTATAGCTATCCACCCTTCTCTTTTCCTCTTCTTCAATCAAAAGGCTGAGCCTTTCGGATTTCTTTGCTACTTCCTTTAGCTGTCCACTTATGAAAGACTTGGTAGATTGGAGAAGTATTATGGCAGTTGCAAGATTTAGGAAAATAAGCGGTGTAATAATGTAGAGAAGGAGGCTAGTGGATAGCTTGCGTCTTAATGGTCCCTTCCCCTCTGTAAAGTAAGTCCTTATGAATTTTCTAAAAAATATCACGAAGAAAACAAAGAGGACAAGAAGGTCAAGGTTTATAACCAGCAGGACAAAGGGGTAGCTTATACCCCATATCTGCCTTAGGTTGTCTAGGAAGGCTATGTTTATAAGGATAAAGACAGAGAAGAAGAGGATAAAGCCTATGTATAGCTTCAATGCATTTCTTTCTCCTTTATGTGCTGGTGTTTTACCATTTCTCCCTCAGACCAGTATATGGTCATCTCCGCTATGTTTTCTGCGTGGTCCGCCATCCTCTCAAAGTGCCTCGCTATAAAGGAAAGGTGCAAAGACCTTTTTATGTTTCTGGGGTCTTCAAGCATGTAGGTGATTAGCTCCCTTTGCACTTGATGGTATAGCTCATCTACCATATCGTCCCTTTCTATAACCTTTTTTGCCAGGGCGGTATCCCTCTGAAAAAAGGAAAGCACCGCATCCTCTACCATGCTTTTCACATTGGCAGCCATTAGGGTGAGATTTATGTAAGGTTTCAGTGGTGGTTCTTGAGCAAGGAGTATGGCACGTTGTGCTATATTCTCTGCTTCGTCTGCAATTCTCTCTAGGTCAGAGACTATTTTGTATATGCCCATTATAAGCCTTAGGTCCACAGCTTCTGGCTGATATAGAGCTATCATCCTTATACAGCGTCTCTCTATCTCCACTTCCATCTGGTCCACCTGGTCATCGCCCTTTATGACCTCCTCCGCAAGCTCTACGCTTTGCTTGTTTAGAGATTCTATTGCCTTGTCCACAGCATCCTTAACAAGCCCTGCCATTTTTAGAACCAAGTTCTTTGTCTCCTCAAGCTCCTGAAAAAGTTTCATCATGACCCTCCTTTAATTATAGTATTTTAATGACCTTTTGTTAAGATTTTGTTAAAGGCTTTCTTTGTTTACTCTCATCTCCACCAGTTTACCCTCAAGTTTAAGGGTAAGTATGACCTCTCTGTGGTTTTCTCTTTTGCTTACAAGGGTTGCCTGAGCATCCGCTAATATCCTTTGAGGTTCACCCTCTTCCACTATCTTTCCTTTGTGTATTCTTATTACCCTGTCCGCAAGTCTTAGGGTTTCTTCCTTGTCATGGCTTACCATTAAAGCGGGTATTGAGGCATTCCTCTGGAAGTTCTTTAGCTCCTTCTGAAGTTCAAGCCTTAGTTCTGGGTCAAGGGCAGAAAGAGGTTCATCAAGCAGTAAAACCTTTGGCTCTTTTGCAAGGGCTCTCAAAAGGGCTACCCTTTGCTTTTGCCCTCCCGAGAGCTTGTCAGGTTTTTTGTCCTTTAGACCCTCCAAGCCAGCCATCTTGAGAAGTTCTATGGCTCTGTCTTTGTCCTTTTTTCTCATTCCATACATAACATTTTCAAGCACTGTCATGTTGGGAAAAAGGGCATAGTCCTGAAAGACAAAGCCCACGTTCCTCCTTTGAGGTGGCAGGTTTATCCTTCTCTTTGAGTCAAACCAAACCTCTCCATCTACTTCTATATAACCCTCTTCTGGTGTTTCAAGCCCTGCTATACATCTCAAAAGGGTTGTCTTTCCACTACCAGACTGTCCAAGAATAACGAGAAATTCCGTGCCTTTTACTTCAAGCTCTGCGTCAAGCCAAAAATCTCCATCAAAGCCATGCAGGAGCTTTTTTACCCTTGCTCTTATCACAGGCTCCACCTCCTGTTAATGGCGTATAGCATGGCAAGGCTTATAAAGGAAGCTACGAAAAGAATAGCCGCATAGATGTGTGCAGTCTTGTAGTCTATGGCTTCCACAGCGTCGTATATGGCTATGGAGACCACGCGTGTCTGCCCCTCTATGTTTCCACCCACCATAAGCACCACACCAAACTCTCCTATAGTATGGGCAAAGCTAAGCACCGCACCAGTTAACACGGAAGCCTTCATGTTGGGCAGTATAACTCTAAAAAGTGTTTCTATCTTTGACTTTCCAAGGGTCCAGCTAGCTTCTATGATGTTTCTGGGGACGCTCCTAAAGCCAGAGGTAAGGGGATGCACCATCATGGGAAGGCTGTATATGACAGAAGCCAACACTATGCCCTCAAAGTGAAAGACAAGCTGACGGTCAAAGAACCTATACCATACAGAGCCTATAATGCCGTTTTTACTCAAAAGCAGTAGAAGGTAAAAGCCCAAAACTGTTGGTGGCAGGACAAGAGGAAGGGTAGCCAGGGCTTCTATAACAAGCCCCAGCTTGCTTTTTGTGTAAGCAAGGTAGTAGGAGAGTGGAATGCCTATTATGAGTAGTATTATGGTGGCCCATATGGAAAGTTTTACCGTAAGCCATATGGGAACTGGGTTTATATCCGCCATCATCTCTCTTCACCTGGCAAGACAAAGCCGTATTTGACGAATATTCTTCTCGCCTCTGGAGAGCCTATAAAGTCGTAGAATCTCCTTACGTTTTTAACCTTACCTCCCTCTTTTGTAATGCCGTAGCCTTGTTCAAGCCTTTCGTGCTTATCTTCCGGAATTAGCCAGTATTTACCTTTTGCCTGCAGTTCGGGAGCCAGTGCCAAGGAAAGTGCTATAATGCCAATGTCCGCCGCACCTGAGTATACAAAGCTGGCGGTCTGAGATATGTTTTCTCCAAGCACAAACTTGTTCTTTACCCTATCAAACACACCGTAAGCCTCAAGGGCTTCCTTTGCTGCCCTTCCATAGGGTGCATGCTCCCAGTTGGCTATGGCTATCCTTCTGACCCTTGGGTCCAATAGCACCTCTGGGAACTTGGAGGGGTCAAGGGGTGAGTCTTTCTTTGTCCATACTACTATTCTCCCCACCGCATACAGTTTTGGTTCTGTTATTACATACCCTTCCTTGTATAGCTCTTCCACATACTTCATATTGGCGGAGAAGTATATGTGAAAGGGTGCTCCTGCTCTTACTTGGGCAAAGCCCTTGCCAGAGGAGCCAAAAACAAGCTCTATCTTGT
>JAXSPD010000075.1:0-5941 GCA_037926845.1 Candidatus Pampinifervens yunnanense
TGAATGGTGAATAGTTGCAACTCCCCAAGGGTCAGATAAAGATGCAACAAATAATATCGCCCTTGCGTTTGATGTGAATGGTGAATAGTTGCAACTCCCCAAGGGTCAGATAAAGATGCAACTGTTCTCTTCACATCCTTGATATACAAGGATTAGAATATGCCCTTTTTAGAGTTTTGACATGATAAAAATCATAGAAGCGGGTCTGAGCCTTAATTATCAACCTGTTGACACCAAAACCGCATGAATACTAAGCTTTGGCGACATTTTAAAAGGTCGGTCTCAAAACATTTTGAAAGTCCTTAAAAGAAGAGGTTCTTAGGAGCGTAGGGAAATCTCAAAAATCTACACGCCCACAGGGGGTTTCAGTATGAGTTTTATTTGCAGATAGAAACAAAACGCAAAATAAACCCTTGGGGTTATGAGAACCCTTCCATATTCAGTTGCCAAGATAACACGGAACTAAAAAGCTCCGAAACCTAGCTATTATGTATTATAACACATCTACAAAACCAAAACCTTCGCCGGTTCTATTCCCCCAACCTCTGAGGTATAGGAGCTTGAGGCTTTGGGGGTCTCCCTCGAGTTGAAACCTGCCTACAAAGCCTGTGAGATACATGAGGCTTTTACCGCTTGATTTTCTAAAGCCTCTAAGAGTATGTTTAACTACAACCTTTTTCCAAAAGTCAAACCTTAGCTTTACATCCTGATACTCATAGCCTAGCATACTAAATATCCTTCTATGTAGCCAGTTAAATTCCTGTTCAAAGTTATCGTCCCAGGGGAGGACAGGCTTGTCCTGCCTATTCTCTATAAGCACAGGGGATAGTATTTTGAAGGTGGTTTTGCTGTCTATCTTTTTTATCTCAAGGCTTTTAATGGAGCTGACGCTCATATATAAGTCCTTCTCTATTGGAAAATCCTTCAAGCTAAGTAGCTTACTGGCGAACTGCTCCCCTAAATCTCTCTCTACAAAGCTTACATAGAGTCTTGCCTGTGGTTCTTCTAGTATAAACTTATCCCCTCTTAACTCCCCATCAAATCCTAGGAAGAAGCTAAAGGGTCTTGGAAGTCTATTTGAATACACTTCAATGCCTTGTAGACTCTTAAAGGCAGACATGAGCCTATTTCTAAAGAAAAGGGGCAAAACCTTTTTGCTGAGCCTGAGCTCCGCTCTTAGCCTTATGCCCTTCATATACCTTTCCCCCTTCTTACCTTCTGTAGGAGGTTGTGTGCCAGTCTTGTGGGTTCTGGAATTCTATAGATGGACGTCTTCAAGACCAGCTCAAGGGCTGTCCTTAGGCTTATTCTGTGTCCCACAGATACATAAACTGGTTCTACTCCCTCCCTGGTCCTAAGGGTAGCCCCTACTATTTCCCCTCTATATGTAAGGTAAGAGTAGCTCCCCCTTTTCACCTCCGGCTCTTCTCCGTATCCAAAGAGTCTGGTCTTTGCCACGCCCACGCTTACAGAGTTTGTCTCCACTCCAAAGTGGGATGCTATACCACAGCCACGAGGGTGAGCTATACCCTGACCGTCTATGAAAAACACATCCGGCTTTAACTGTGCTTGTTTGTAAAGTTCCAACATAAGGGGTAGCTCCCTGAAGGCTAAAAAGGTGGGAATATAGGGAAAGTCCACCACCCCCTCCACCACCTTCTGATAAACAACCCTTAGGTCCGAAAGCCTTATGACCACAAGGGATGCCCAGGCACGGGTCGGGTTTTCCTTTATGTTTTCAAAGGTAAGGTCTATGCCACCAACGAGCTCCACCCTTTGAAAATCTTCCCTCTTTATTACCCTCTTGGCACACTCAAGCTGAACCCTTTCAAGTTCCCTTAGCTGAGTTTCCATAGGTGTTTTAGAATTTTAGCATGGCGGTTTTTGAAAACCTCAGAAAGTTTTTGGTGGGGCACAGAGGCATACCTGCCCTTGAGCTGGAGAACACGCTCCAGTCCATCCAAAGGGCTATTGAGCTGGGTGCTCATGTGGTGGAGATGGACATTCAAAGCACAAGGGATGGTGTGTTTGTGCTAAGCCATGAGGATAACCTTAAGAGAACCTTCGGTGTGGATATAAACATAGGAGAAAGTTTGTGGGAAGACCTTAGAAACTTAGAAAAGGATGGCTACCGGTTGGCAAGGCTTGAGGAAGCCCTTGAGTTGGTGGGAGGCAGGGTGGGTGTGTTTTTGGAGCTAAAGCATCCAGAACATGCCCAAAAGGTCTACACAAAGGTCTTAGAGCACAGGGCTACCGACTGGACTGCAGTGATTAGCTTTTTCCCCTCTGCCCTTGAGGAGCTAAGGGGCAAGATTGCTACGGGGCTTGTATACTCAAAACCACCGGGCATGATACCAGAGGCTAAAAAGCTCGGCTGTGCCTTTGTGCTACCCAAGTATCCTTTGGCTACACAGAAAGCGATAGACTTTGCCCACAGGCTTAGGTTAAAGGTGGTCGCATGGACTGTAAACGAGCCTCAAAAGGTGAGGGAACTTTTTGAAAGAGGTGTGGACGGTGTGGCAACGGATAATGTGGAGCTTATGAGGAAGGTCTTATTTTCTGAAACTTAGAGGGGTTAAAATTTTTCCCATGAGAAGATTTGCGGTTTTTACAGGACTTGCCGTGTTGTTTTCTTGCACCAGCCAAAAGATAGAAAAGCCATTGCCCGTGCAGGACTGGTGCCCTCAGGGGCTACAAGTGGGAGCTTACGCAAGGATTGAAGGTATTGTGGACTACGAGGACATAAACTGGTGCAAGATGGTTGTAAGGGGACAGGATGCCACCCTTGAGGTTTACTATACACAGGATGGCATGAGGCAGAGGGTGGTGCAGTATGCGGGTGGCGTAAAAAGGACAGAGGTGGAAATAAGGAAAAGCAAAGCGGTGATGAGGATATACGATAGCAATGGGGCACTTGTGGAGGAAATAAAGGGCAGGGAAGAGTTTTAGGGGATATATTTATCTCTCATGCTGGTGGATGAGTTTCATGTAGCGGTTATAGGTGGAGGTCATGCGGGCATAGAGGCAGCGTTGGCTTCTGCCCGTATGGGGGCAAAGACGGTTCTCTTTGTGCTGAATGCGGACACCATAGGTCAAATGTCCTGCAACCCTGCCATAGGTGGCATAGCAAAGGGCATAGTGGTGCGAGAAATTGACGCCCTCGGCGGTGAGATGGGCAAAGCTATAGACCACACGGGCATTCAGTTTAAGATGCTAAACACCCGCAAGGGCAAAGCAGTCTGGTCTCCAAGGGCTCAGGCGGACAAAAAACTCTACCGAGAATACATGAAAAGGGTCTGTGAAGACCAAGAAAACCTCCACATAAAGCAGGACGAGGTGGTGGACATTGTCGTTGAGAACAACCAAGTGGTGGCGGTTCGCACAAAGCTGGGGCTTGAATACAAAGTAAAGGCGGTAGTGGTTGCAACCGGCACCTTTTTAAACGGACTTATATACATAGGCGACAAGACCTTTCCAGCTGGCAGGGCTTGGGAGCCACCTTCTACGGGTCTTTCGGACTTCTACAAAAGGCATGACTTTCCCCTCTGGAGGTTCAAAACGGGCACGCCAGCAAGGCTGGACAAAAGGACCATAGACTTTTCTGCCCTTGAGCCTGCGCCGGGCGACAACCCACCACCCAAGTTCTCCTTCTGGACAGAGCCTATAGGCACTTATTGGTTTGAAAGGGACAAAAAGCAAGCTCTTTGCTGGATGACGCATACCACACCCAAAACCCACGAGATAATACGCAAAAACCTGCACCGAACCGCACTTTATGGTGGGCTCATAAAGGGTATAGGACCAAGATATTGCCCTTCCATAGAGGATAAGGTGGTAAAGTTTGCAGACAAGGAAAGACACACCGTTTTCCTTGAGCCAGAGGGCTGGGACACCATTGAAATATATCCCAACGGGCTTTCCACCTCCCTGCCAGAAGAGGTTCAGTGGGAGATGTATAGAAGCATTCCGGGGCTTGAAAAAGTAGAGCTTATCCGTCCAGCCTACGCCATAGAATACGACATGGTGCCACCCACAGAGCTATATCCTACGCTGGAAACAAAGAAGATAAGAGGGCTTTTCCATGCAGGAAACATAAACGGCACCACCGGCTACGAAGAGGCAGCAGGTCAGGGCATCCTTGCAGGCATAAACGCTGCCCTTAGAGCCTTTGGCAAGGAGCCCATATACCTCAGAAGGGATGAAAGCTACATAGGCATTATGGTGGATGACCTCGTCACCAAGGGAGTGCTTGAACCCTATAGGCTTTTTACCTCGCGCTCCGAATACAGGCTACAGCTTAGACAGGACAACGCCATACTCCGGCTTTCAAAGCTGGGCTACGAGCTTGGACTTTTGTCTGAGGATCAATACAAACTGGTAAAGGAGCTACAAAAGGAGATAGAAAGCTGGATTGAGTTTTACAAGTCCCAAAGGGCGGCGGTAGCCATAGGCTCTGATATAAAGAGCTATAGCCCCTCTCAACTGCTCACCGCCGAATACACCATAGAAGACCTCAAAGGCTTGGGCTTTGAAGTGCCAGAGCACCCTTATGTAAGGGAAGAGGTGGAGATTGAACTCAAATATGAACCCTACATAGAGCGCGAGCAAAAGCTCAACGAAAGGCTCAAAAAACTGGAAAACATAAGCCTGCCACCAGACATGGACTACGATAAGGTTCCCGGTCTTACCAACGAAGCCAGAGAAAAACTCAAGAAGTTCAAACCTCTCACGGTAGGACAGGCAAGCAGGATAGACGGCATAACGCCTGCAAGCATCACCGCACTGCTTGCCTACCTTGGAAAGCTGGATTGATAAAGATTGACTATCACCTAACAGAGCCTTGGCAGTTCTTCCTTGACTAATCTCCAAAGAAGCTAATAATCCACCCCAAAGTATGCATGAACCAGCCGGTCCCTCATGCCTTTGACCTTTTTCCACCCTATGCGAGGATGCTTATTTAGGAGCTCCTCTGGCAGGTTTTTTACCGCCTCGCCTACCACTTCAAGGGCACGCACGACGGCATGCTTTAAAAGCTCATTGTCTATAAAATCCTCATATTCCACACCCTGCGTATACCTTTTCACAAACTCACACTACTTGAGGATGTCCTCCATATAAGCCCTAAAGTCCCTACCCTTTGGCATATCCTTTGCCTCCAAAAGACTTCTCCAGTTTTCCACCACTGGCACATAGCTTTTAAGTATGTTTTCCTCCACCTTCGGTCTGTTTTTTAAGGCATCCTTTTTAACCAAGTCCACTCTAAGACCAAGCATTTCAGAGAGATATCCCTCAAGCTCCATAAGGTCCCAAAGGGACACATTCCTTTCAAAGTCCACAAGGAGGTCTATGTCGCTGTCTGGCTTTTGCTCCCCCCTCACATATGAGCCAAAAACACCAAGCTCTTTTACTCCAAACCTTGTCCTAAGATGGGGCATGAGCCCAAGCAGGATTTCCATTATGGCATACAGGTTCTGAAGTGTCTTTATAGTTCCTCATCCTATAGAAAAATATTCCACAGGACGAGGTTTCGCAGGCAAGGGGACTATAAGCTCCCTTGTGAACCGCAGGAGAACATTCCTCGCACCTACTACGTCCGCATTCTCCTCATACCCACACCGTAGGCACTTGAAATGTTCCCCATTACGGTTCAACTTATCCTGATATCCACACTCAGGACAAGTCCTGCTTGTATATTGTGGTGGAACTATGTGATATTGGACGCCAACTACCTCACATAGTTCCTTTATCCTCTTTAGAACATATCCATACAGCCAGTGGTTAAACCTCCTGTTTACCACCCTACTCCATACCCCACTCTTGCCCTTCTTCAAATTCTTTAATCCTTCAAGCACTGGAGAAAAACTGCCATCTATCACCTTCTTGAGTATCCTGTTTATCTCTGTCTTTAAATAGTGCTTCGCCCTTTTCCATCTTCTTGAAC
>JAXSPD010000076.1:0-5778 GCA_037926845.1 Candidatus Pampinifervens yunnanense
TACCTTATGTATATACTTACCACCCTTGTGTCCCTTGTGGCAATCCTGTGGTCCACCAGAGACCATCAGATAAGCCACCGCCTCAAGGAGTATTACATATGGTTTCTGCTAACGGAAACCTTCCTTGTGGGCGTTTTTGCCAGCCTTGACCTTATGGTCTTTTATGTCTTCTACGAGCTCACCCTTGTGCCTATGTTTTTTGTAATAGGCATATGGGGCTACAAGCTAAGGTTATACTCCGCCTACAAGTTCTTCATATACATCTTTGTTTCCTCTTTGTTCCTTCTGCTTGGTATTGTGAGCCTTGCGGTCCAACATTACAGGCAGTTTGGCAAGTTCTCCTTTAACTATCTTGACCTTCTCAACAACGGCTACAGCCTTGGCTTTGAGGTCTTTATGTTCCTGCTCTTTTTCATAGCCTTTGCGGTAAAAACGCCTATAGTGCCCTTCCATACATGGCTTCCAGACGCTCACGGAGAGGCACCAACTGCAGGTTCTGTGGTGCTTGCTGCGGTGCTTCTTAAGATGGGGACTTATGCCCTGCTTAGGTTCAACATAGGTCTCTTTCCAATAGCTTCTGTATACCTTATGCCCATAATGGTGCTTTGGGGTATACTTACCATAATTTTTGCCTCTTGGTTTACCATAAGCCAGAGCAATGTAAAGAGGTTTGTAGCCTACTCTTCTGTGAGCCATATGGGTTTTGTGGTAGCGGGTATGTTTCTCCTTAACGCAGAGGGTCTAAGAGCCAGCATTACAGAGATGTTTGCCCACGGTCTTACCTCCTCCGCCTTGTTTATGATGGCGGGTTTTATCTACAACAGGCTACACAGCTTTAATATGCAAGCACTTAGGGGAAGTATAAAGTTTATGCCCCTTTTTGCGGTTCTTGTTGCCATAACCGGTTTTTCCTCTATGGGGCTTCCCGGTGGTTCTTCCTTCTGGGGTAAGTTTCTCACCATAGTGGGTGCCAGAGAATACACCTTGCTCCTTGCCTTCCTCGTGATAGTGGGTGCCTTTTTCAGTGCGGTTTATGTGCTCTATCTTCTAAAAACCCTATACCTTGACACAAAGGAGGAAAGCAGGCTCATTCACTTTACAGACCTAAGAGGCTTTAAGCTAAGTGCCTTCTTATTGGTGGTCCTTCCCATGCTTATGGTGGGCTTTCTGCCCTTCTTGTTCTTTGCCTTTTATGACCCTTATATAAACAGCCTGCTTAAACATCTTCTTTCAAGGGTGGCTGGAGGCTAAGAATGGAACAGCTTATAAGGATAGAGATACCTAACCTGTGGCTTCTTCTTCCAGAGCTTGTGGTCCTTATTACGGGCTTTGCCCTCTTTAGCCTTGAACTTCTCTACAAGAGGCTCAACCACGCCCTTGCCATAAGTGTGAGCCTTGTGGGCTATCTCCTTGCTCTCTTGCTACTTCTTTTCAACTGGGGCATGGAGGGTGAGACCTTCTACGGGCTTTACAAAAGAGACGAATTTTCCAGCCTTATGCAGGCTTTTATGCTAATCCTTACTATGGCACTCTTGGGCTTTAACTACTTCTACTACAAACATAGACGCTCCCTCTACGGAGAGTTCTACTATATACTAAGCTTTGTCCTCATAGGGGGTATGTTCTTGGTGTCCTCTTACAACCTTGTGGTGCTGTATGTTGCCCTTGAGGCGGTTTCCATCGCCTTCTACATACTCACCGCTTTGCTGAGGTCTGACTTTAACTCCAAGGAGGGTGCCTTTAAATACCTTATGCTTGGCGGTCTTTCCATAGCCCTGGCTTCCTATGGTGCGGGCTTTATGTATCTGTATTCGGGTTCTTTAGACCTCAGGCATATACTCACCCATGTGGGTGAAAACCAATACTTTTTGGTGCTTGGTCTTGTGCTGTTTTTAATTGGCTTTGCCATAAAAATCGGTGCGGTGCCCTTTCATTTTTGGCTTCCAGATGCCTATCAGGGTGCTCCCACGCCCATAACCGCCTATATGGCATCCTTTGGAAAGCTCGCCTTTTTTGCTCCAGTGGTTAGGCTCATGCCCTTGGTTCAGGAGCATTTTGCCTATGCATGGATAACCACAGTGGGCATTATCTCTGCCCTTACCATGCTATACGGAAACCTCACCGCCCTTGTGCAAAAAGATGTGAAAAGGCTACTTGCCTACTCATCCATTGCCCACTCGGGATACATCATGGCAGGCATAGCGGTAGCAGAAGTAATCGGTCTTAAGGCGGTAATATACTTTCTCCTTGCCTACTCTCTTATGGGCTTTGGCAGTTTTATGGTGCTGGCTCTTTTGGAGAGGTCCGAGGGCTGGGAAAACAGGCTTGAGCAGTTTTCTGGCATGCGCTTCTCCGCACCCTGGCTTGCCTTTTCCTTCATGGTCATGCTCCTTGCCCTTCTGGGCGTGCCACCCACTGTGGGCTTTGTGGGCAAGGCACTTGTCTTTATGTCCCTGTCCTTTGAAAGGCTCTGGTGGCTTGCCATTGTGATGATAATCGCAACGGGCATATCCACGGGCTACTATCTGAGGATTACGGTGCTTATGTTTATGAAGGAAAGAGAGGAAGGGCACCATATAAGGGTCTCTGCTCTGGAGAAGTCCCTTATAGTTTTGCTAACGCTTGCCCTTGTTCTTCTTGGTGCTGTGCCTATAATATTATGGAACTTTGTAAGCCCCTCTGCAGAGAACCTTTTCATGAGGTGAAGCGATGGAATACATGGCACTTCTTATCTTCTTTGGTGTCTTGCTCAGCATCGCACTGGTCTTTGTCTTCATAAACAAGCTACTGGGTCCAAAAAGCTCAGATGCCCTGCAAGATTATCCTTATGAGTGTGGAGTGCCTCTTTACGATAAATCCGCTCAGTCTACCTTCCATCAAGGTTATTACCTGCTTGGTCTACTGCTTTTGCTCTTTGACATAGAGGCTGCCTTTCTTTTTCCTTGGACGGTAGTTTACAGGTATCTGGGGGTTTTTGGCTTTGTGGAGATGTTCCTCTTTATACTTATATTAACTTATGGGCTTCTTTATGCTTGGAGAAAGGGAGCTCTTGATTGGCAGTTTGAAGAGGAAAGTCTATAAAGGAGTTGGCTATGCCTTGGGCAAAAGGAGAAGAGTTTACCCAGCTTAAAGAGAGGTTTGAAGGGCTGGAAATTGAGGAAAAACCTACCATTACCTCTCTTCATATCCAAAAGGAAAGGCTCATTGACCTTCTCAAGGTCTTAAAGGAAGAAAGGGGTTATAAGCTCTTTATTGACCACTCGGTGGTGGACTTCCCAGACAAAAAGCCTCGTTTTCAAGCCTTCTATATCCTCTACAATGTGGACGAGAGAAAAAGGGTAGTGGTAAAGACTTGGACAGACGGAGAGCTGCCTTCCATAGAAAAGCTCTGGTTTGCGGGCAAATGGGCAGAAAGAGAATGCTACGATATGTTTGGCATAAGGTATGAGGGGCACGAAAACTTAGTGCGTGCCTTTATGTGGGAAACCTACCAGCACTATCCTCTTAGAAAGGACTTTCCTCTTGAGGGCTACGCCACAGAATACTTGCCTTCCTTGAACGAGGTCCTATGGGGTGAAAACCTCAACGGTCTTATGAACTACGATAAGATGCACACACCTGTGCCAACTCTGGAAGACCTTGAGATAACCGAAAAGAGAAGGCTTCAGAAGAAGGCTCAGATAGTGCTAAACTGGGGACCACTACATCCGGGAACGCACGGGACTATGTGGTTTCTCTTTGACCTTGAGGGGGAAAGGGTCTATCAGTGCGATGTGATACTGGGTCAGCTCCACAGGGGTGTGGAAAAGTTAGCAGAAAACGAGATGTATAACCAGTTTCTGGTCTACACAGACCGTATGGACTACCTTTCCGCCCTATGCTCCAATCAGGCTTGGGTTGTGGCAGTGGAGAGACTTCTTGGCATAGAAGACCTTGTTCCAGAAAAGGCAAAGTATATCCGAACTATGATGTCAGAGCTTCAGAGGATAAACTCTCACCTTTTGTGGCTTGGCACATACGCCCTTGACCTTGGAGCTCTAACCATATTCCTGTATGCCTTTAAGGAGAGAGAAAAACTTATGGACATTATAGAGGGTATAACTGGTGCAAGGCTTACCATCTCCTACACGAGGGTCGGTGGTGTGCGTATGGACTTGCCAGAGGGTGCTCTGGAGGTAATAAAAGCCTTTATAAAGAGGTTTCCAAAGGAGCTAAAGGAGTGGGAGACCATACTCAGTAGGAACAGGATATGGCTAAGAAGAAACGTGGGAGTGGGAGTTATAAGCAAGGAGGATGTTTACTTCTATGGGCTAACAGGTCCAGTAGCCAGAGGCTCTGGCGTGCCTTACGATATAAGAAAGTTTGAACCCTACGATGCCTATCCATGGGTGGAGTTTGACATTCCAGTGGGAGAAAATGGCGATGTATATGACCGCTATTTGGTAAGGCTTGAGGAGATGAGGCAGAGCCTGAGGATAATAGAACAGTGTGTGGCGGTGCTTGAAAAACTCAAAAATGCACCCTTCTTTGCGGAATCTCCAGACCCCAAAAAGCTCAAGCTACCCCTTGACGGCATAGGTCTAAAAGCACCAGAGGGAGAGATATACTCCTCTGGAGAAAACCCAAGAGGAGAGCTGGGTTTTTACATATACTCCACTGGTGGCACAAAGCCCTACAGGGTAAAGATAAGACCAGGCTCTATGTATAACCTTTGCGTGTATCCCAAGCTCATGAAAGACCGTGTAATAGCGGATGCGGTTACCATCTTGGCAAGCATAGACCCAGTGGTAGGAGAGATAGACCGATGAAACTAAGGCATGTGCCACATTACACCTATGAGGATTACGCAAAGTGGCAAGGAGACTGGGAGCTTATAGAAGGTATTCCCTATGCTATGGCTTCGCCAAGGTTCAAACATCAGCTCTTAGCCTCAACCCTTATATGGTTAATAAGAAGTCTTTTTGAAAAGCAAGAATGCGACTGTTTTGTGGTGGGAGAGCTTGACTGGGTCATATCGGAGGATACGGTTGTGAGACCAGACCTTGTAGTTTTGTGCGAAGAACCTCAGGACTATATAAGAAAAAGACCGGAGGTGGTCTTTGAAATAGTTTCGGAGAACTCAAGGGAGATGGACGAGTTTGTAAAGTTTAAGCTCTACGAGCAGGAGGCAGTGCCCTACTATGTGCTACTGTATCCAGAAAGTAAAAGCTGGAAAGCCTACAGATGGACTTCAGAGGGTTTTGTGCCTATGGAAAGGCTCTCCTTTAGTGTAAAAGACTGCCCTTTTGAAATAGACGCAGAAAGGCTTTGGAGGTAAGCATGTTCATGATAAGCCCTATAGCAGGAGAGATAGACCGATGAAACTAAGGCATGTGCCACATTACACCTATGAGGACTACGCAAAGTGGCAAGGAGACTGGGAGCTTATAGAAGGCATTCCCTATGCTATGGCTTCGCCCAAATTCCCCCATCAGCGTCTTATGTTTGTGCTGGCAAGGCTTTTGGAAGACATGCTTGAAGAATGCGACTGTTTTGTGGTGGGAGAGCTTGACTGGGTCATATCGGAGGATACGGTTGTGAGACCAGACCTTGTAGTTTTGTGTGAAGAACCTCAAGACTACATAAGAAAAAGACCGGAGGTAGTCTTTGAGATAGTTTCGGAGAACTCAAGGGAGATGGACGAGTTTGTAAAGTTTAAGCTCTACGAGCAGGAGGCAGTGCCCTACTATGTGCTACTGTATCCAGAAAGTAAAAGCTGGAAAGCCTACAGATGGACTT
>JAXSPD010000077.1:0-5599 GCA_037926845.1 Candidatus Pampinifervens yunnanense
AAATACGGACATAACCTGCAGGCTCGATAGCCTACCCTGGACAGGCTTTCATACACGCTTTGTCTTTGCCCTTGGCATCACTTGGGTGCTTGACGCCTTTGAGGTGGTAATAGTCAGTGCTGTCCTAAAGCCCATGACAAAAAGCCTTGAGTTTACACCACAGCAAAGCTCTATGATGGTGAGCGGTTTCCTGCTGGGTGCAATCCTTGGGTCTTTACTCTTTGGCTACCTTGCGGACAAATACGGCAGAAAAAAGCTGTTTCTTCTTACTCTACTGCTATATGCAGGAGGGACTTTTCTTACGGGCTTTGCCAACAGCTTTGAATCAGCTCTTTTTTTTAGAATAATTGCGGGTGCAGGCATAGGTGGTGAGTTTGCAGCCATCCACTCAGCCATAGACGAATTTGTGCCTTCAAGGCATAGGGGGAAAGTGGATGGTACAATTTCAGCGCTCTGGAACTTAGGAAGCATACTGGCATCACTGAGTGCATCTTTCATACTCTCTTACTTTCATGAGGCTTTTGCCTGGCGCTTTGCCTTCCTGCTGGGTGGCATCTTAGCCTTAGTAGCTCTCTTTGTGAGGCTCTATGTTCCTGAATCTCCAAGATGGCTCCTCTCAAAGGGTAGGATAAAAGAGGCTCAGCTTATAGTGGAAGATCTTGAAAGAAGAGCAGGGGGAAAGTATAGTAGCGATGCTTGTTCTATACCAGTGTTTGAGGGAAGCATTCTTGATGCTACTAAATTGGTTCTTTCTCGCTACAGATGGCGCTTTGTCTTTAGCTCATTAATGAGCATCACCATACTCTCCACTTACTACGGGCTTATAACTCTTCTGCCTACCAGCTTTGCTACAGCCTTTGGCTTTAGCAGTCAGGACATTCCAAAGATTCTTCTGGTGGGAAGTATTGGTGGTCTTGTGGGAGGGCTTGTGGTAGCCTTTATGAGCGACACTCTCGGGCGCAAGATAACTGGCTCTCTGGTGAGCTTTTTAGCCTTTCTCCTTTCCCTGTTTTTCCTCTCGCCTTTAGACTTTGACACCGTTTACTTTGCCTACTCGCTCATTGCCTTCTCCTTTGCTTCCGTTGCCTATGTTTCCGCAACGGAGATATACCCTTCTTACATAAGGGCTTATGCCATAGGCCTGCTTTCGGTGATAGGGAGATTAATGGGTGCTTTGTTTCCCGTGATACTTGTAAATTTCTCATCGCTCAATTACGCCTACGGAGTTTTAGGGTTATCTTTCCTCTGGCTTGTAGGTTTTATATCTTATTTAGCCTGGTCGCTAAAGGGTATGGAAGCAAAGGGCAAATCAATAGAGGAAATAACATAAAAGAGCCCCCAAAAGGGGGCTTTTGACCTAAATCTTACGAAATACTCTTCTTACAAAAGCAAGTACGGGTAGTAGTAGCCATGCGAAGAGGTTTACAAGTGTACCACCACTCGCGGACATACTGCATCCACCGCCTCCTCCAATGTGGTCAAATATTGCAGTGCATGTCTTATCAGCAGCAAAGAGTCTCACGTTGCATGTATCGTTGGCTCCGCAGCTTTCACAATCACCACCCCAACCCTTAAAGACAGATCCTGCTCCAGCCTTAGCTTTAAGCTGTATGACTATTAATGATGGGAAGTTTGCTACACAACTACCTCCACAGTCTATACCCGGTGGGTCGCTTGTAACTATGCCATCACCATTACCCTGCTTGACTATAGTAAGGGCATAAGGAGGACCGCCGCCTGCTATAGAGTTGAAGAAGGCTACACAGTTCTTATCTTTGTCCATTGAGATACTACATACAGCTTTGTTAGCACATACCGAACAATCACCACCCCAACTGCTAAAGATAGATCCCGCATCAGGTACAGCTGACAGCGTTACAGTGCTCCCTGCAGGAAAATCTGCAGAACATTTACTTCCACAGTTTATACCTTCCGGACTGCTAAAAATCTGGCCCGAACCGGTGCCTTTCTTTGATAGCGAGAGGTTATGCGTGTTTGTACCACCACCAGGAGGTTGGGTGCCACTACCTCCACCACCTGAGCCACCACCTCCGGAACCAGAGACGTTAAATGTGGCAATGCAGGATTTGTTGGCGTCCATGGTGAGACTGCATCCAGGAGCGTTTCCACAGCTGGAGCAATCTCCACCCCATCCTGCAAAGGTGGATCCACTATCGGGTATTACAACCAGCGTAACAACCGTTCCGTTAGGGTAAGCCTCGCTACAATCGCTACCACAGTTTATTCCAGGGGGTGAGCTAAGCACTGTTCCCGTACCAGTTCCCGACTTGCTTACAGAAAGCGTGAAGTTTTGTGTTCCACCACCTCCACCGCCTGAGCCACCACCTCCACCACCTCCGGAACCAGAGGTGTTAAATGTGGCAGTGCAGAGTTTGTTGCCATCCATAGTCACATTACATACGGTATTGCTTCCACAGCTGGAGCAATCTCCACCCCATCCGGCAAAGGTAGAGCCGCTATCTGCAGCAGCAGTGAGCGTAACTTGAGTATTTGCAGGATAGATGGCATTACACTGAGTACCGCAGGTTATTCCAGCCGGTGAACTCGTTACTGTACCGTTTCCTGTCCCTTGCTTACTCACAGCAAGAGCGAAATTGGTGCCTCCTCCACCACCTCCACCTGAGGTATTAAAGGTAGCAGTGCAATTAAAGGAGGAAAGGGATATGAGCAGCGCCGATAGATCACAAGTCGTGTTGCTTCCACAGCTGGAGCAATCTCCACCCCATCCCGCAAAGGTAGAACCTGCATCAGGTGTAGCCTTAAGAGAAATGGTTCCTAAAAGTCCTATAAAAGTAGCTGAGCATTGTGTTCCACATTGGATACCACCCGGAGGAATAACTACACTCACCAAGCCGGTTTGACTTGAGACAAAGCCACTGCCTGTACCTTGTTTGCTTACAGAAACGGTAATTACATCAAGCAAACCCTTAGGCTCTGCCGCGCGCGCCTCTGTATAAAGGAGAGCCACAAGGCTCCCCAAAAGGATCAGAAAAGCTTTCAGATATCTCATCCGTGAAGACCTCCCAAAAGACCAGCTAAAAGTTGCACTAAAAGCCCAACTACCGTGTTAACGAGCCCTATAACCAGTTGCAGAATTGGTGAAACCAAGCCGAGCAAACTGTTAAGAAGGTTGGAAAGATCAAGAAGTTGGTTGGTGCTTACCTGTAATCCACCGTTACTTACCATCGCTCCTGCATAAACATTGCTCATGAAGGTGTAGGTGTTGTTTAAAAGGTTGCCCAGCAAAGACTGACTTACACCGCCCAAAAGTCCACCGCCCAAAAGTCCACCTAAAAGCCCACCAAGGAGGCTATTTAATAATCCGAGTACCAAATTGAGAAGATTTGTAAGCAACGAAAGGTCTATTAATTTAGCATTTAGCATCAAGCCTGCACCTGCAGAAGCACTCGCTCCCAACGAGAGACCTCCCAGTAATGCTGCGAGAAGCTGATTTACCGTAACGAGGAGAGTATTTACTAAACCTACTACCGTATTCACTAATGCCGGTGCTATACCTATTAGACCGCCATTGCCAAGCAATGTACCAAGTAAAGTATTTACCAAAGTGACAAGGCTGTGTACCAAACCTATAACCGTGTTTAATAAAGAAGGAACTATAGGAAGTACACCACTTAGTAAGACTGCAAGGAGATTATTTACAACATTTACAAGATTGCTAAGTAAGGGTATAAGTAAAGCCGGAGCCAGTGTTAAAAGACTGCTCGTTGTGTTCAAAAGATGCCCTATGAGATTATTAAGTACACCGATTAGGTTATTGAGCAGTGGTCCCACTTGATTTGCAGGGGTTACCTTGATCTGAGCATTCAGTTGCGCAAGCTGTGCTACATCAGCCTGAACATTTGCAGAAAGCTGAATATTTTGAAGGCTTTGTATTAGGTTGTCTATAGAGGTAGTGAGAGCGCTCAGCCGTCCTGGAAGAGGTAAAGAGTGAACCTTTAGGCTATCGTCAGTATAGGCAGCTTGAGATGCTCCTCCTTGAGATGGGGGAGATGCAGTAGGTTGTTGATTTGATTGTGGACTGGACATACTTGTAGAGCTTCCAGATCCTCCTCCACCGCACCCGTAGAGGAAAAGAAGGGCAAAGAAGGCAGAAAGTAGTAGCACTCTACCTACATAGGTAAAGCCCCTTATGTAACGCATAACCCACCTCCTTGATAAAGTTTGATGTTTTTATCATATAGCGATAATGATATAAGTGTCAAGATGAAAATTATGATTTATATCATAAATTGTATCCTTGGAATACCTCTTATCTGAGCCTTTTGCTTAAAGAGGCATGCTTTACAAAGATTTGAGGTGCAACAGCTATAACTTTATTAGGTTCCACAACTATGTCAGGGTACATAAGATCATCCCAGCTTCTAAAGACCCATCTACCTTTGCCATTTTTGGGTTTTGCTTTGAGTATCCTTATCACTATACCCAAACCTTCTATTTGCGCTACAACAATATCACCTACTTCAGGTATAAGATCAAGATTCACATAGACTATGTCGCCCTCTATAAGTCTGGGATACATACTATTGTCCTCTACCACAAAAGCAACTATTCTGTGATCTCTCTTTTCTATAGGTACTGGTATTTCTTCCATGCGCTTAGCCCCCTCTAAAACTTGCTCATAATTTGAAATAATATCAGTGTAAGAGGAGGATATGACGGGTATCTTTTTAAGGATACAAACAGGCAAAGAAGCCCGTGATGTTAGCTCCTTTTCCAACTTTGCAGAGGAAAGCATCTCCAAAAACTCGTCATTTATTAGATACTCTACAGGGACATCTAAGGCTTTTGCAAGAGCTGTGATTTTCTTACTACTCTCTGGCACTGCTCTACCAGACTTATACCTATGTATATCGTTGTGAGCAGACTCAGGGGATATGTTAGCAAATTTAGCAAACCTATTAGCTACATGTCTTATAGACCAACCTTTCCTATTCTGAACCTCTCCCAAAGCTCTTATAAATTTCTGTGTATCAAATATACTGTTGCGCATTCCACACTGAATGACTAAAAGTAATAGATATGAATATGCTATGAAACATTTATTTGAGAAGTATCACATGTGATACACTTTTTGGATTAGGTATTGCTATCGTCTGCCAAAAACTCAGTGTATAATCTTTCTATGAGAATCATCCTCTTTTCCGGCAAAGGTGGCGTAGGCAAAACTACAGTATCCGCCGCTACCGCTTACAGGCTCTCTCAGTTGGGCTACAAGACTATAGTGGTATCTTTGGACCCAGCTCACAGTCTGGGGGATGCTTTTGACATTCCGGAGAGCGAAAAGGTAAAGGCTAAGGGACTTCCCATAAAGATAAACGAAAAGCTATACATACAAGAGATAGACATACAGGAGGAGTTAGATAGGTATTGGGGGGATGTTTACAGGTTTCTGGAGCTTCTTTTCAACACAACTGGGCTTGACCAGGTGGTTTCGGAAGAGTTGGCGGTGCTTCCCGGCATGGAGGAGGTTACCAGTCTTCTTTATGTGAACAAGTATTACAGGGAGAAGGAGTTTGACGTGCTTGTGCTGGACCTGCCTCCCACCGGAGAGTCCCTG
>JAXSPD010000078.1:0-5567 GCA_037926845.1 Candidatus Pampinifervens yunnanense
CTTTCCCTTGATGGAAAGATAAATAAAGTGATAGGTGTTCTGCCCATAGTGCTGTCTTTAAAAGAAGAAGGTTACAGGAAGTTTTTTGTGCCTGAAGCCAACGCCTTTGAAGGTGGTATAGTGGAGGGTGTGGAAGTTTACGGCTTTAACAGTGTAAATGAACTGGTGGAGCATCTGAAAGGTATAAAACAGAAAGATCCAGTAAAAGTTTGCATAGAGGAGCTTTTAAAAGACAGTGAGAACTTTGATATAGACCTTAGCGATGTTTATGGGCAGACGCTCGCCAAAAGAGCCATAGAGATAAGCTGTGCTGGTATGCACAATCTGCTCAGATTATGCTGTTATTTCATAGTGGAGTAATACAGGGTTTAGTTCGCAAATTTTTTATAATAACTATTTGATGCAAGAGCTTGACTTTCTAAGCGTGTGGGAGAGAGAAGTATGGAAGAAGAGAATAGCCTTTCTCATTGCGTTTATCTTTTTTCTCATTTCTTTTGTTCTTCTTCTCTCCTCGGGCGAGCGAAAAACTGAAAAAGATAAGGTGATAGAGTATATCGTTTGCAGGCTAAACTATACTCCTGAGGAAGTGGACAGAGCTTACCTTAACTGCCCGTATCAGTACAAAGGACTTGGCTACGATACCGCAACAGAGGCAGAGAGGATGGAAATAAGGCAGAGGGGACTGATAAGCTTTTTCTATCCTTCTTCTGTAGATTACGACATGGGCAGGAGGGTATGGGTAATCAAGGGGCGAAGACTTATAGCAACTTGGAACGGAAATTTTCAAATAAAGGGTGTGTCTGTGTATGTGGTTAAAAACAAAGGTTTTCTTGTGGAGCGCATAGATGAGCAGTAAGCAGAGCAGCAGTTCCCCCGCTACACTTCCGGCAATTATTCTTCTTATGTTGCTTTTTTTCTTTGTGTTAAATCTTGTGGAATCTTTCCCCACAAAGGAAACGGTGGATGAGTTTCAAAAACAAGCACAGCTGTTTTCTCGCATCTTCCCTTACGGAAAAGAACTTTATTTCTTGGGGGAGAAAACAATGCTTTCCGCTTACAAATCCGCAGATGGATATAAAGATTTCTGGGACGCTATCTTCAAGGAGCCGTTGAAGGCGCTCAGCATAAACTTCTCTGTTCTATTTGCCGGTTATCTTCTTATTTTCGGAGCGCTCCTTTCTCTTTTTATCTATTCCGCCTACAGTTTGTTTTTTCTTGTCTTTCTTGCTGGAGGATTTTTCCTTTACAAACGCCGGGAGTACTTTGAAGACCTGCTAATAAAACACAGAGCAAGGTCTTTAAATCCTCTCAAGCACGATGACAAACTTACTCATATAATAACTCTGTTTTTGAAAAACCCCGTGCCCGCATCTATTTTGCATCACAATCCGTATGAAGGCGGGCTTCTGGAACACTCCCTGAATGTTGCACGCAGAAGTGCCAGACTGGCAAAAGAAATGAGGATATCCATGAAGGAAGCTTTTATCGCTGGTCTTGTTCATGATATAGGGAAATTGAAAATATACAGGAAGGAAAAGCTGAGCGATAAGGCACCTGCCCCCTCTCCCCTTGAAGGGAAAAAGGAAGTAAAGGAAGGGAAGGATAGGTATGTGTGGACAGCCTTGCATGTCAATCAGGAAGTGGTAAACAAATTGTTTTTAAAGGAGCTTGAGGCAAAGCTGGGCATGAAGTTTCCCAATGACCCGCAGATACTGCACATAGTCAAGATGGCGGATATGCAAGAGACGGAAAAAGAGTTGAGGACAAATGTTTACAATATTAAACCCTTCTTTATCCCAGTGCTTAAAAATCTTAACTACACAGGCGTTAAGAAAGAGGCATGGAGAAAAGGCAACTACCTTATGGTTCTTGCCCATGCCTTCAATAGGAAACTGACAGAGCTAATGCTTGAACAGGACAAAACCTTACCCTTAAGCCCCGAGCCAGACAGAGAAGGAGTGCATGTGGTAGCTTACAGTGTGGTAAAACAGCTTCCTCTTGTGAAGGAGATAAACGGAGTTAAAGCGGATGACCTCGGGCTTTTTGATGTCAAGATAGGGGAGGTGCTTTACAAGGCGGTATATGTTTTTCCTGCCAGCTATGCACAAGACATTCCTGAAACTCAGGAGAGCGTAGATTTCCATGCAAGAGCTAAGAATTGACCTAAAGGATAAGGTTTTTGTGGTAAAAAAGGAAAAAGAAGGCTTTCGTTTTATCATAAACCACCAGAGCGTTTTTGTTCCCCCTTCTTCCCTTCCGGAGCTTCTGTCTTTGCTGGATTGCATGTTTTACGGCCTTCTCAAGGAAAACAGATCCCTTCAGGGCATAGACGGATATCTGGTCTTTTTGAGAGGTCAGGACAGATGGGGGATAAGAGTTGGCAAAGAGGACAGCAGAGAGGTGGTATACCTTACCAGAGCGGATCTGAGAACACTTTTTTACTTTTTACTCCTCTGAAGGTAATCTAATAGTAGGAGGCAACATGGAAACAATAGGCACATGGTTTCTTGCGGCGATTGCGGTGTTTGGCGTGTTCATGGTAATATCGCTTGCTTTATGGGTCTATACATTTTTTAAGGACGAAGAGTATGGGATGCTCACGCTTATCGCCAATGTCTTGCTTGTGCTTTTTTTCGTGGGTTATTATCTATACTCTGGCATAAAGTATGGTTTCCCAACACTTAAAGAGACCGCGGTAGGTATTATGTTTGTCTGTCTTCTCTTGATTTACTTCAATATCAAACAGACTATTGTGGTTTACCCGGTTTTTCTGCCCATTAACAAAGCAGCCCTTTTTCTTCTTGAAAAACTGGGTCTCCTACGCACTCCTCTACAGCTCCTTATGACAACAACCGTTATATATCTTTTTACTTACCTGACCGTAGGAGTTGCCTTGCTCAAATGGAGGCTGGAAATGTGGCGCTCGGCGGAGAGCTGGAAGTTTCTCTCGGGGATTATGTGGCTGGCCAGGTCAAGGTCGGACGACGAACCACTCCTTTGGAAGCTTTTCTGGATTGATACATTTATAGGAGTAGCTTCCGCTGTGGTCTTTGTGTTAATTATCTTTGTGTTAATTAGCAGGCCTTTCAGAAAAACTGCGCTGGCAGGAGAGGACACAGAAACTGCGCCGGTGGAAGAGGAGAAAAAAATTGTTTTTGCTGTGCCGGAGGTTTTTGGGTCTGCATTCCACAGGAGCCATCCTGCCCCAGACTTTTCCCGCTTTCTGGACTTTGCCAGCGATTACATAGTAGGACAGGAGAAGGCGCTTGCGATGGTTCAGAAGACCCTTGCTGTAAATGCCAAGCGTCTCAGTATGGGAGACCGCAAGAAAGAGAGAGTTCTTGCTGTTATGCTGTTTGTAGGCCCGACGGGAGTGGGCAAAACGGAGACAGCTAAGGTTTTGGCTCAATACCTAAAAAACTACGGATACAAATTTTTGAGAATTGATGCCAATCAGTACTCCACAAGAGAGGCGGTCTGGAGCCTTCTCGGTTCGGTAAAAGGTTATATAGGCTCGGACAAGCCCGGAATACTGCCGTCCGCCATAGCGGAAAATCCAAGATTGGTTTTGCTCATTGACGAAATTGAGAAGGCAAGCAGAAGTTTTTACGAACCGCTCCTGCAGCTTCTTGACGAAGGCTATGTGGTAGAGCGCTCCACAGGAGAAGTCTTTTACACCCAAAGAGCTATCATACTCATGACCTCCAACATTGAAAACAGGCAGATAGGCCTCCTTGCGCAAAGCATATCAGACCCTGTAGAGCTTGACCTCAAAGTAAGGGAAGCTCTTGAAAGAGCAAGAAGATACTACAGCTCAGGAAATGAGCTTTTTGAGCTAACGCCCGAGTTTCTCGGAAGGATTGATGCGGTGGTGCCCTTCTCCAACCTGAGCTTTGAACATCTGGTCCTCATAGCCGTGGCGGAATTGAAGCGCATGGGAGTAAAGCCAGACCCTCAGCAAGTTATCGCCCTTGCGAAAAAATACAGAGAGCTTGCGGATAAATACGGCGTAAGATACTTCATCAAGAAAATCACAGAAGAAGCCCTTCTTAGATAGCTCACCACCAGTCTTCATAAGGGTTTTCAGACTTTTCCTCAAGTTTGGGGCTCTGCTCAGGAGCAGGCGGGGCAGAAGAGGCTTTAGAAGCTCCAAAGCTCCACTTCTCAAAGTAGTCCTCTATGAGCTTTTTTGCCTCAAAACGGTTTACTCCTTCCTCAATCCTGAAATCTGTGCTGTTCAGAAAAGCCCTAAGCAAATGAATGCACAACATAGAGACATTCCCTATAAGCCTGCGTTCCTGAAGCTCCGCATACAAATCCCTGGGAATGGAAACGGTAAAAGTTATTTTCTCTTTCTTAACCATAGTAAAAATTATAATGACAAACCGTTATAATGTCAAAATGATGTAATGTTGTAATGTTGTAATGACAACATTAAGGGAACAAATCTGTCCCACCTCCTTCTATTAACAAGAAACCTACAAATCTGTCCCACCCCCTTTTTAAGCCCTTTAACCAAATGACAAAATGATGTAATGACATAATGCCGTAATGACAAAATGACATAATGTTATAATGACAATAAATAGAAAAAAGGGGGAAAGGAAAGGAGGATAAAAATGAGAAAAAATAAGAGTCCAATTTAAATCTATATCAGGTTCTCTTTCCTATCAACCACTAAAAGCTTTTGAGCTACTCTTGCTCTTCTTCTCCCCCTTCCTCCTCCGCAGGCTGGAGCTCCTCTTCCGCTACAGGCTCTTTCAGCGCAGGGCTTGCGATTTTACGCATTCTCTCTACAAGTATTCTTATCCTGCTGGCCTGCTTTCCCTCTTTGTCCGTCCACCTCTCCTGCGTAAGCCTTCCCTCTATTATTACCAAATCTCCCTTGTTTGTGCGCTCTGTGATGATGCTGGCAAGCCTTCCGTAAGCCTTGCAGTCAAAAAAGCCCACCTCTTTCTTCCACTCCTCCCCCGCCCTATACCTTCTCTCCCATGCAACTGTGAACTCCGCAGCTCCCGCTCCCGAAGGAAGCACTCTAACCACAGGGTCTTGCACAAGCCTTCCCACTAAAAGAACTTTGTTTAGCATGATCATCCTCCTTTAGGGTTATTTTAGGATAAATTTTGCGTCTAATCCTCTCCTTTTCAAAGGAGAGATACAGACGCATGGTGCGTAAGCACCATTAACCATATGTATGCTTCAGTATACTATGGATATCAGCGTGTTTAAAAAATCCCAAAGTATTGATTAACAACACTTTGGACGCCCGCCCACGCTGACAGCGAGCTAACCTGACTTGCCACTCCCTTCCAATCCTTTGAGACTACTATCCGCCTCAAAGGAGAGAAGTCCCTTATAAAAGACTTCCCAAGAAGAGAGATGACAAGGGCTACCTTAAGAACTTGCCAGAGATGGTAATGAGTGCCAGAGCTTGTTCCTTCCAGAGGCTCTAACACCCTCCCTGGCTCACTCTTAAGGCTTTGATTTATTAAACTGACCCACTTCCTTATGCTTGATAGCTCTCTTTTTATGGCTTTTCTTTTATACTTGTTGGTTTCTTTATCATA
>JAXSPD010000079.1:0-5292 GCA_037926845.1 Candidatus Pampinifervens yunnanense
GGTAGCTCAGCAGGTTAGAGCGTTGGATTCATAATCCAAAGGTCACGGGTTCGATCCCCGTCCTCGCTACAAAAAAATAAAAGTACGTAAAAATACGTATTTTAGAAAAAAGGGTAAAAAAAATTTGGAGGGGAAGTGATTGATGCATAATTTTGCAGTCCAATTTGAGGGGAAGGGATGAGGGAGGTAAAAAAGTAAGAGGAAAGATATTTGACAAGTAGGGCATTAGTTGAAATTTTGGAGAGTGGTAGGGAATTTAAGGATGAAGAGTTTGATCCTGGCTCAGGATGAACGCTAGCGGAAGGCCTAATACATGCAAGTTGAACGTGCTAGCAATAGTAACGTAGCGGACGGGTGCGTAACGCGTATGGAACTTACCTATAAGTGGGGGATATACTATGGAAACGTAGGGCAATACCCCATAGGTTCTATTGATTGCATGATGGATAGAATAAAGGCTATAAGTCGCTTATAGATAGCCATGCGTCCCATTAGCTAGTTGGTGCGGTAACGGCGTACCAAGGCGACGATGGGTAACTGGTCTGAGAGGATGATCAGTCACACTGGAACTGAGACACGGTCCAGACTCCTACGGGAGGCAGCAGTAGGGAATATTGGGCAATGGGCGGAAGCCTGACCCAGCCATTCCGCGTGCAGGAAGAAGGTTCTCTGAATTGTAAACTGCTTTAGTATCTGAGTAAGTTACTGTATAGTCTACAGTAATTGCAAGTAAGATAAGAATAAGCACCGGCTAACTACGTGCCAGCAGCCGCGGTAATACGTAGGGTGCAAGCGTTGTCCGGAATTACTGGGTTTAAAGGGTGCGTAGGCGGGTAGACAAGTCTAATGTTAAAAGTAACCGCTTAACGGTTAGCATGCGTTAGATACTGTTTATCTAGAATGGTTATGCGGCTAATGGAACGACTGGAGTAGAGGTGAAATTCGTAGATATCAGTCAGAACACCGATTGCGGAGGCAATTAGCTAATAACCCATTGACGCTGAGGCACGAAAGCGTGGGGATCAAACAGGATTAGATACCCTGGTAGTCCACGCTGTAAACGTTGGTTACTAGACGTTCGTTAGGGATAACTAATGAGTGTTTAAGCGCAAGCGATAAGTAACCCACCTGGGGAGTACGTTCGCAAGGATGAAACTCAAAGGAATTGACGGGGGCCCGCACAAGCGGTGGAGCATGTGGTTTAATTCGACGATACGCGAGGAACCTTACCTAGGCTAGAATGCGAGTGCCACCTGTGGAGACATGGGATATTATCGAAAGATAACACGAAGCAAGGTGCTGCATGGTTGTCGTCAGCTCGTGCCGTGAGGTGTTGGGTTAAGTCCCGCAACGAGCGCAACCCTTGTATTTATTTACCCATATTCAGTTAGGTACTATAAATAGACTGCCGGCGTAAGCTGTGAGGAAGGTGGGGACGACGTCAAATCATCATGGCCCTTACGCCTAGGGCTACACACGTGCTACAATGGTAAGTACAAAGAGAAGCGAAGGAGTGATTCGGAGCGGATCTCAAAAAGCTTATCTCAGTTCGGATTGTAGTCTGCAACTCGACTACATGAAGCTGGAATCGCTAGTAATCGCAGATCAGCATGCTGCGGTGAATACGTTCCCGGGCCTTGTACACACCGCCCGTCAAGCCATGAAAGTTCGGGGTGCCTGAAGTATATGTTAAATATATAAAGGCAAAACGGATAATTGGGGCTAAGTCGTAACAAGGTAGCCGTACCGGAAGGTGTGGCTGGATTACCTCCTTATTAGAGTATAGATAGAGAAGCGGGGTAGGAAAAAGACAAAAGAGTAAACTAATGCTACTTGTAAAAAATAGAGGGATACCTTTTGTATAGAGAGGGGGTTTTAGAAGTGGAGGACGACGGGCTTATAGCTCAGGTGGTTAGAGCGTTACACTGATAATGTAAAGGTCCGTGGTTCGAGTCCACGTAAGCCCACGAAGAGAGATACAAAAGGGGGATTAGCTCAGCTGGCTAGAGCGCCTGCCTTGCAAGCAGGAGGTCATCGGTTCGATTCCGTTATCCTCCACGAGAGAATAAAGGTATTTGACATTGTTGGAAAAGTAAGAGAAAAGAAGCGAAGAGAGAACGAAGGTAGTGCAAATGGGGGATACCTAGGTGTGTACAGGCGAAGAAGGACGTGGCAAGCTGCGAAAAGCTACGGGGAGTTGCAAGCGAACGAAGATCCGTAGATGTCCGAATGGGGAAACCCAATAGAGAGAACCTCTATTACGCGAGAGTGAACGTGGTGAACTGAAACATCTAAGTAGCCATAGGAAGAGAAAACAACCGTGATTTCCTGAGTAGTGGCGAGCGAAAGGGGAAGAGCCCAAACTTATACTGTTATGGCAGTATGAGGGTTATAGGACTGCGGAAGTTCATAGGAAGCTTATTAGAATAGTATGGAAAGACTAGCCGTAGAAGGTGATAGCCCTGTAGAAGAAAAGCGGACTATGGAAGCAGGATCCTGAGTAGGTCTGGGTAGGAGGAGCCCGGATTGAATTTGCCGGCACCATCCGGTAAGGCTAAATACTCGTACACAACCGATAGTGAACCAGTACTGTGAAGGAAAGGTGAAAAGTAGTCTGAGGAAGACGTTGAAAGAGCACTTGAAACCATTTGCATACAAGCAGTAGGAGCTTTATTATGGAGTGACTACGTGCCTTTTGCATAATGACCCTACGAGTTAATATCAGTAGCGAGGCTAAGTACTGCAGGTACGGAGTCGTAGGGAAACCGAGTCTGAAGAGGGCGAGAGTTACTGGTATTAGACGCGAAACTTAGTGATCTACCCATGACCAGTCTGAAGTTTCAGTGACATGAAATGGAGGGACGAACCAATTAGCGTTGAAAAGCTACTGGAGGAGTTGTGGGTAGGGGTGAAAGGCTAATCAAACTGAGAGATAGCTCGTACTCTCCGAAATGTCTTTAGGGACAGCCTTATAACAGTTTCATAAAGGTAGAGCTACTGATTGGGCTAGGGGGAGTCAAATCCTGCCAAACCCAGACAAACTCCGAATGATATGAAATGGTTTATAGGAGTGAGGGCTAGGGTGCTAAGGTCATAGTCCGAGAGGGAAAGAACCCAGACCATCATCTAAGGTCTCGAAGTGTAAGTTCAGTTGGAGTAACGCGGTTAAATCGCATAGACAGCCAGGATGTTTGCTTGGAAGCAGCAATTCATTTAAAGAGTGCGTAACAGCTCACTGGTCGAGCGATATAGCACGGATAATAAACGGGCATAAATTTACCACCGAAGATATGGATATTGCAAAATATGGTAGGAGAGCATTCTATGGACAGGGAAGATAATCTGTGAAGATTATTGGAGGAAATAGAAGAGCAAATGTAGGGATAAGTAACGATAAAACCAGTGGGAATCTGGTTCGCCGAAAAGTCAAGGGTTCCTGTTCAATGTTCGACAGAACAGGGTTAGTCGGTAGCTAAGGATAAGCTAAAAGCGAAGCCGATGCGAAACGGGTTAATAATCCCGTACTTATAGTAGCAATGAAGTATTGAAGCTTAAGGGATACACTGCGAACGGACGGAAGAGTTCGTTGAAGGCGCAAGCCGATAGTACTCCGAGGTCTTCGGATAATAGGAGATAAGGTGTAGAACGAAGAGCCAAGAAAAGATACGTAGTATATGCTAAGATAAACCGTACCGTAAACCGACACAGGTGACTGGGTTGAAGATACTAAGGCGCGTGAGTGATATACGGCTAAGGAACTCGGCAAATTACTCCTGTAACTTAGGGAGAAGGGAGGCCTAGAGATAGGTCGCAGAGGATAGGTCCAGGCGACTGTTTAACAAAAACACAGGACTCTGCGAATTCGTAAGAAGCAGTATAGGGTCTGACACCTGCCCGGTGCTGGAAGGTTAAGGGGGGATGTTATCGCAAGAGAAGCATTGAACCGAAGCCCCAGTAAACGGCGGCCGTAACTATAACGGTCCTAAGGTAGCGAAATTCCTTGTCGGGTAAGTTCCGACCTGCACGAATGGTGTAACGATCTGGACACTGTCTCAGCCGTATGCTCAGTGAAATTGTAGTACCGGTGAAGATGCCGGTTACCCGCTACGGGACGAAAAGACCCCGTGAACCTTCACTACAACTTGACACTGCTTTTTGTTAACAGATGCGTAGGATAGGTGGGAGACTTTGAGGCTTAACTTCCGGGTTAAGAGTAGTCGTCGTTGAAATACCACTCTTTTGTTAATGAAAATCTAACTTATTGGAATAAGGACACTGTCTGGTGGGTAGTTTGACTGGGGTGGTCGCCTCCTAAAGAGTAACGGAGGCTTACAAAGGTTTCCTCAGCACGCTTGGCAACCGTGCGTAGAGTGCAATGGCATAAGGAAGCTTGACTGTAAGACAAACAAGTCGCACAGGTACGAAAGTAGGTCATAGTGATCCGGTGTTTCTGAATGGAAGGGACATCGCTCAAAGGATAAAAGGTACTCCGGGGATAACAGGCTGATCTCCCCCAAGAGCTCACATCGACGGGGAGGTTTGGCACCTCGATGTCGGCTCGTCATATCCTGGGGCTGTAGAAGGTCCCAAGGGTTCGGCTGTTCGCCGATTAAAATGGCACGCGAGCTGGGTTCAGAACGTCGCGAGACAGTTCGGTCTCTATCTGTAGTGGGCGTAGGATATTTGAGAGGACACGTTCTTAGTACGAGAGGACCGGAACGTACTTACCTCTGGTGTACCAGTTGTAGTGCCAACTGCACCGCTGGGTAGCTATGTAGGGATGAGATAAGCGCTGAAAGCATCTAAGCACGAAACTCGCCTCAAGATGAGATATCCATTGAGGGTCGTAGTAGACGACTACGTAGATAGGCTGCAGGTGTAAGCGTAGTAATACGTTCAGCTAAGCAGTACTAATTACCCAAATAGTTCTCCATTTCCTTTTTTTCTTTTACTTCCAACAAATCGTCAAATCACAAAAAATACGAAGAGCTAAGGGTAGCTAAAGCGTTGGTGTTCACCTCTTCCCATTCCGAACAGAGAAGTTAAGCCCAACGTCGCCGATGGTACTGCCTTAATCGGTGGGAGAGTAGGTCGCCGCCCCTTAGCTCTTCTCCCTTTTTTTTATATAACTAAAATATTTTCTTGCTTTTCTCATACCACTGAATTGTTGAAACTACAAATTGATTACATGCATTCGGATGATAAGGAAAATATAATGAAGGTTCAATCAGTTCTAATTCCATAATTTTCCAAATATTGGAATGCAGCCTCAGTCAGCAACCCTTGCGAAAT
>JAXSPD010000080.1:0-5210 GCA_037926845.1 Candidatus Pampinifervens yunnanense
AGACCAACAGGCTACTATGGAGGTTTGCAAAAAGGGTCTTTATAACCTTTGAATACACAAAAAGATACTTTCCAAAGGAAAAGACTGTTAAGACTGGTCTGCCTGTTAGGAAATCCCTGTGGGAAGGTCTTAGTCTAAGCAAGGAAGAAGCACTCAAAAGGTTGGGTTTGGAAGACAAAATTACGCTCCTTGTAGTGGGAGGTAGTCAAGGTGCAAGTTTCTTAAACCAGATAGCCCCCGAGGTCTTTAAAAAAACAGGTTGGCAGGGCATACACATAACTGGAGAAAGGGAATACGAAAAGTTAGAGGGATTTTATAAACAAAAAGGACTAAAAGTTTTAGTCTTGCCCTTTAGTCATGAAATGCATATCCTATACAGAGCAAGCACTGTAGCCCTTAGCAGAGCGGGTGCAAGCACCATAACAGAGCTTTCTCTTTTCGGCGTGCCTTCTGTTTTTATTCCCTTTCCTCATGCAATTGGAGACCATCAGTATTACAACGCAAAAGAGATAGAAGACCTTGGAGGTGGACTCCTTCTAAGACAGGAAGAAGTAAGCATAGAAAGGTTAGTCAAAGGGATAGAGCGTATACTCAAAGACCATGAGCTTTTCTCCAAAAACATAAAAGTTTTTGCCAATCCACTTGCCTGTGAGGAAATAAAGAAGTATATTCTTTATGAGGAGGGAAAATGAAGAGGTTGTTTCTTTGCTTGCTATTCTTTTTTAGCATGTCTTTTGCCCTTACGCCAGAAGAAGAGAAACAGTTGCTAAAAGATGTTGCGGAGATAAAGGCAACCTTAAAGGTGTTTATGGAGCAGACAGACAAAAGGTTTGAGCAAATAGACAAAAGGTTTGAGCAGGTAGATAAAAGGTTTGAAGAAGTTAATCACAAAATTGAGATGATTCTGGTCTTTATGGGTATTCTTGCTGGCACTTTTGCAACCATAACTGCGGTAACTATAGGCTTTGCCATATGGGACAGGTTTGAAGCTTTTGGAAAACTGGCAAAAAGAGATGAGGAGCTTGCAAAATTCTTAAGAGAAAGAAATCTACTTTAAGGAGGGTATAAACATGGAAGTAAGAAAGGCAGTTTTGCCAGTAGCAGGCTGGGGGACAAGGTTCTTGCCGGCGACAAAAGCCATGCCAAAGGAGATGTTTCCTGTTATTGACAAGCCTGTCATTCAGTTTATTGTGGAAGAGTGCCTGGAGGCAGGCATTGACAATGTTATATTCGTCACGGGAAGACACAAAAGACCCATTGAACACCACTTTGATATAAACACAGACCTTGAAAAACATCTAGAGCAATGCGGAAAAACAGAGCTTTTGAAAAACATAATGGAGATAAGCAGGCTCATAAACCCCATATACATAAGACAAAAGGAACAGCTAGGTTTAGGACATGCAGTGCTTGTAGCAGAGCCTGTAGTGGGTTATGAACCCTTTATAGTATGCCTTGGGGATGTGATACTTAGGGACGAAGATAATGTGCTCAAAAAGATGATGGAAGTATACAGGCGCTTTGGTAAGAGTGTTATAGCGGTCTTTGAAGTAGAACAGAGGGATGTCTCAAAATATGGCATTATAGACGGCAGGCATATTGAAAAGGACATATACATAATAGATGACCTTGTGGAAAAGCCAAAGCCAGAAGAAGCCCCCTCAAGGCTTGCCATAGTGGGCAGATATCTTTTTACCCCAAGGATATTTGAAAAACTTAAGATAACACCTCCCGGCAAAGGAGGCGAAATACAGCTCACCGACGCCATAAGGCTACTCCTTGAGGAGGAAGCGGTATACGCCATAAAGATTGACTCAAGGGTCTACGACACAGGGACACCTATGGGATACATACAGACAATCCTTGAGTTTGCCCTACAGAGGGAAGACCTAAGGGAAGGGCTTTTGAGATATATAAGGGGATTGATAATAGAACCCACTGAGGTATAATTTATAAACATTATGCTGAGACTGTCCATAGGATTGGCTATACTGTTTACCTATATAGTGATGATATGGGGAGGGGCGGTAAGGTCAACAGATTCGGGGCTTGCTTGTCCAGAATGGCCCCTTTGCTACGGCAATTTCCAGCCTCCAAAAGACACTGCGGCAAAGTTGGAGATGGGGCATCGGACCGTAAGCGGACTTGCTGGTATATTCGTTTTTACGACCTTTTTGTTAGTATGGTTTAGGCACAAAACCTCTCCGAAGTCTGCCAAGATAGCATCCCTTATTGCCCTCATCTTTACCATATCGGCTGCCATTACAGGCATGAAAATGATAAAATCCGAAGCGCCGAACCTCAAATATGTGTCTCACATGATACTTGAATCCTTCCACATATACGAGTCCATGATAATCCTAGGTGCTTTGGTGTTTACCTACAGGTTCCTACAAAAAGAAGAAGGTCCAGTTGGTGCAGTGCCCTGGTGGGCTTATGGTTTTGCGCTTGTTACCATGATAACGGGTGTTCTTGTAAGGTATACAGGCTCTGGTGAAGCCTGTGGCCACCAGTGGCCTCTTTGCAACGGCAAACTAATTCCAGAACTTAACAACTGGCAGGTTGCCCTCCAGTTTGCCCACAGGAACATAGCTTATGTCACCTGGTTGGCTTTTCTTCTGGCAATGTGGTCAAACTTCAATAGGACTACTCTTACTGCCTTTGTTTTTATAAATCTTCAGTTTATCTTTGCTATATCCATGGTGCTATCGGGTTTCTTCCTTCCGTTCGTCTTTCTTGACACCGCCATGGGCTTTTTCCTATTTGCTTGGCTTACATACAATCTACAACTAAAGAAAACTACGGAGCTGATGGTAAAACCTGCATGGTAAACAGAGCAGTGGCTTACAGCAGTCTCTTAAGAGATTACATAATCCTTACAAAGCCTGGTATTGTATTGCTTGTCCTTATAACTACTCTAACGGGCATGTATTTGGCCCAGAGGGGCTTTCCGAACCCATGGCTTGTGTTTTGGACACTTCTTGGGACGGGCCTTGCCTCTGCAGGCTCTGCAGCCCTAAACCAGTTCTTTGACAGAGACCTTGATGCTCTCATGAGTAGAACCAAAGATAGACCCCTCCCGAGCGGGAACATACCACCAATAAACGCTCTTATCTTTGGCCTTTCTCTGCTTGTGATTTCCATAAGCCTTTTGGTCTTCAAGGTGAACCTCCTCACTGCATTTTTTGTTTTTCTTGCTTCCTTCTTCTATGTGGTGGTTTACACCATCGCATTGAAACGTAGAAGCCCACTAGCTACAGAAATAGGTGGAGTCTCTGGATCGCTACCGCCAGTTATAGGTTATGCGGCGGTAAGGGGTGAGGTGGGTTTTGAAGCTCTCATACTCTTCCTTATCATGTTCCTGTGGCAACCGCCCCACTTCTGGGTGCTTGCGATAAAGTATGCAGAGGATTATAAGAGAGCTGGAATTCCAGCCCTGCCTGTTTCTAAGGGTATTGAACATACAAAGATAAAAACCCTCATATACACCGCAGGCCTGCTTCCACTCAGTCTTTTACCTTCACTTTATGGGTTAGCAGGGCACATATACTTTATTTCTGCCCTTGTGCTTAGTGGTTTATATCTTCTCCTTACCTTCAAGTTTGTTCTATCCAAAAAGCCCAATGGTATGTTTCTCTTTTTTTACTCGGTTCTTTATATAGCCCTGCTGTTTTCTGTGATGGTCTTTGATATGAGGAGATAAGGGATGTATAGAAAATGGATCTTACTATCTATTATTTCTCTTGGTCTTGGGGGCTTGCTTGCATTAGTAGCTGCCATAGCAAGAACGCCAGCAGTTTACAAACTTGTCCCTCCTGGCTACTTTTACTACTCCATAATCGGCCATGTGGACCTTGCCATTGTAGGCTTTTTCCTAACCTTTAGCTTACTTCTGTGGCAGCTCACCTTTAAAGAAGAGTTGAAGACCCCTTTCTATTTGTCTGTGGGTGGTGTTTTCTTTATAGCTCTTGTTTCCCTGCTTGGGTCTGGCAGAGCAGTATCCAACAACTATCTTCCCACTATAGACAATCCACTCTTTTGGCTTGGTGCCTTTCTCTTCTTTGCGGGTTTTTGGCTTGGTGCTCTGATGCTTATAAAAAAGGCAGAAGATGGTATTTTTTCAGAAAACCCAAGAAGTCATCTTGCTTCTCTTGCCGTTCTACTCTCAGTGCTAATGTTCTTTGCATTTCTCACCTCCCTTCCAAAGGCAGGTTCAAGAGAGGAATTATACCTCTTTTACGAAAGGCTATACTGGGCACCGGGGCACATTCATCAGTTCATAAACGGCACCATGCTCCTCTACGCTTGGTATTATCTTTTTGAAATAAGGGGCATAAAACTTAGGTTGGGAAGGATTAGGTATATGAGTTTTTTGCTTTTGTCTTTTTGCTTTATGTATGTTTTCATACCTATAATATTTGGCGACCCTGTTTCCGAAGGAGCCAGAAGGCTTACGGACCTTGGCTACGCAGTAGGTCTAGGCCTCCCTATATTTTTTCATATAGGCTTTCTTCTTAGGAACTTCAAGCCAGAGGGAAGCCTATATTCTACTGCCTTTGTGATTTCTCTTCTCCTCTACCTGCTTGGGGTTTTTATCGCCTACGCTGGAGTTCTACCCTCAATCATAACATACTTTCTTAATCCTTCCGCTGGATACATGGGTATGAAATCCAACCTTAGCATACCAGCACATTACCACGGAGTTATAACTAGCCAAACCCTTGCCTTTATGGTAATTGCCTACCATCTTTTCAAAGAACTTGGATATACGCAGAGGATAAGTAGAATATCTCTGCCACAGGTTTATCTGTATGGCACAGGCATGGTTCTTTTCGTGCTTGGTCTTTTCTTTGCAGGCTTGAGGGGAGCGCCTAGGAAAACCTACGGCACGGGCTTCACCAACGACCCTATGGTTCTCCTGTCTTTGAGCCTTATGGGTATAGGAACTTTCCTTGCAGTAGCAGGGGGAATAATCTTTGTGCTCTATTCTCTAAAGGTGCTCTCCAAAAGGTCATCTAGCAATTAAAAAGTCCTTGGATATTTCAAGAAAATGCTTCACAACTCTATGCTTTGAATTTACCACTGGTCCATTTCTCACAACTCTTATGGTCTTCATACCGGCAAAATTTGCCGCATCAAGCTCTTCTTCTGTGTCAGATAAAAAAAGACATTCCCTGGTATCAAAGCCTACAGCCTTCGCTATTCTAAAA
>JAXSPD010000081.1:0-5084 GCA_037926845.1 Candidatus Pampinifervens yunnanense
CACATACTCCAAGAAAGCCCAGCTGAAAAAGCCAGAAAGCATGGAAACCAAGGCGGACACGGGGTTTGAACCTTTGAAATACAGTCCTGCCACAAGGGGGACAAAGAGGGAAACAAGGCTCAGGGCGGAGGAGCTTCCCACAAGGTGGTATATGGACTCGCCCGAAAGGGCAAAGCCCAAGGATGCAAGGGAAACAACCACCACACAGGCTCTTGTGAGCCAAAGAAAGCTCCTGTCAGAGAGGTTTCTTATGTAGGGTCTTATGAGGTTTTCGCTAAGCACAGATGCTGGAGCAAGCACTGCAGCGCTGGCGGTGCTCATAATGGCGGAGAGCAGGGCACCAAAGAAAAGCACCTTTGTGGGCAGGCTTGCATGCTCCATTATCATGGTGGGAAGCATAAGCTGGGGGTCCATTTGTAAAAGCTCGGGATATTTTACTCTGGCGAAAACCGCAAGGATAAGGGGTATGGCAGCAACAGTAAGATACATAAAGCCTGCGGATATGGCAGAGAGCACTGCTACCCTCTCGCTTCTTGATGCCATAATCCTTTGGAAGACATCCTGCTGGGGTATGGATCCAAGTCCTATGGTAATCCATGCGGAGATATAAAGCAGGATATCCTTGAGGCTTGGCTCTGGCAAAAGCCTGTAGTATTCTGGAGGCTGAGAGGAAAGCACGGGTGCTATCTGGGAAAAGCCAGAAGAGACTTCGTATAGCACTGCCAAAAGCCCTGCGATTATCATAATAGTCTGAAAAAAGTCCGTCAAAGATACCGCCCACATGCCCCCAAGAAAGGTATAAAAGAGCACTACGCCAAAACCCATCAAGATACCCAATACATGTGGCACACCTAGCACCAGCTGGAGGATTATGCCGATGGCAACCATCTGAGCCCCAATCCACCCAAAGTAAGAGAAAACCATCATAAGGCTTGCCACCACCTCCGCCTTCCTCCCGTAAACCACTCTGTAAAAGTCCCCCATGGTCAGAAGGTTCATCCTGTATAGGGGCTTGGCAAAGAATAGACCCACCAGTATAAGGCACAAAGCTGCGCCAAAGGGGTCTTCTATGACCCCCAAAAGCCCCTCCTTTGCCATAACAGAGGATGCGCCCAGAACCGTCTCAGAGCCAAACCACGTAGCAAAGGACACAAAGGTAGCCATATAGAGGGGTAGACTTCTACCCGCCAGTATGTAGTCCCTTGAGTTTTTAACAAGCCTTGACGCCAGAATGCCTAAGAAAAGGGTTCCCAGTATGTAGAGGAGTATGAAACCCAAAAGCATGCCATTATTTTATGAGATTTCCTCCAGTGGTTTACCCTTTGTTTCCATACCCTTGAAAGCCCAAAGGATAAAGGCAAAGAAGCCCACAAGCCAGAAAGAGGCAAGCCCCAGCATGGCATACACGAACCCAAGCTGTGAAAGGCTCACAAGAAAAAGAGGTGCAAAGGCACCAGACAGCCTGCCTATTATGGAGAGAATTCCTATGGCGTAAGCCCTTATGTAGGAGGGGTATATCTCCGTGGCTATCACATAGGCAACGGAGGCAAAGGAAAAGGCGATAAGAGAATACACAAAGAAGGTAAGCCTTATGTCAAACCCAAGGAGGAAGGACAGGCTCAGGAGAGCGGAGGCAAGGCTGATGAGAATGCCAAGGGGTATCCGTCCTATCTTGTCCACAAGGGACGCCACCACAAGCCCGCCGATAAGCCCGCCAAGGCTTCCAAGGGTGAGAATCTGGGGTATCTCCTTTGTGCTCAAAGAGTAGACCTCAGAGAGGATAAGGGGTAGCAGGGTTATCATGCCATAGTAGGTGGTAAGGATAGTAAAGCTCATGCTGGCACTAAAGAGAAAACGCCACCGGTATTTGCTAAGAATAATCTTTGTGGCATCCAGTATGTTTCCCTCAAAGACAGGCACCTCACACCTATCGTAGGTCTTTCTACCACCAGCCTGCTCCTCTACCCTTTGGACTATCCTTTCTGCCTCCTCAAGCCTTCCCCTTGACAAAAGCCATCTTGGAGACTCTGGCACATAGAGCCTGACGAAGACCACAAGGAGAGCAATCACTCCACCAAAGAGGTAGGCAACACGCCATGCAAAGGCTTCATCCATAAGCTTTAAAAGACCTATGGCGCTAAGAGATGCCATAAGGCTTCCCAAGTTCCAAAGTGCGGTGATAGTGCCGTCCACCTTGCCCCTGTGACGCGAGGGGACAAACTCGTCTACAGCGGACTGGATGGCGGCAAACTCACCACCCAACCCAGCTCCGGCGAGGACCCTAAAGAACAGTGCCATTTCAAAGTTCTGGGCAAAGCCCGTCAAAAATGTGCCACCCGCATAGAGTAGCAGAGTGAGTAAGAAGAGCCTTTTTCTTCCATATCTGTCCGCAAGGTAGCCGAAGAGTAAAGACCCAAGGATGGCACCCAGCAGGAAACCGCTCACCATCATGGAGCTTTGCTGTGGTGTAAACTCAAGGCTCTTTGCCATGGGCTTTAGGACTGCACTGACTATGACCACCTCAAAGGCATCAAGCACCCAGGTGATACCAAGGGCAAAGACAAAACGCGTGTGAAAGCCCGTCCATGGTAGGCTGTCAAGCCTACAGGTTATATCCGTGTTTATGAACTTCACAATGCTATAAAATATAAACCACCATGATAGCCTATTTTGTGATGGAGCTGGGGCTGGAGGACAACATGCCCCTTTACAGCGGAGGGTTGGGAACACTTGCAGGAGACACGCTTTTTTCCTATGCGGATATGGATATACCCGCAGTCTGCGTGACCCTCCTATACAAGAGAGGCTACAATCTTCAAAAAATAACACCCCATGGCATGCAGTTGGACTTTGATGCCCTCTGGGACTACAAAAGATACCTAAGGAAACTTGACCTTGAAGTGGAGATATACTTTGGAGATAAAAATCAGAAGGTTGCCTGTTGGGAATACTGGGTCAGGTCAAAGAGCGATGTAAGGGTTCTCTTCCTTGATGCGGATATAGAGGGCAACGACCCAGAGATAAGAAAGCTCAACAGCAAACTATACTTTGACGATGGTCTCTACAGGCTAAGGCAGGAAATACTTTTGGGAATTGGGGGATACAGAACCCTTAAGGCACTTGGCTATGCCATTCATATCTACCACATGAACGAGAGCCACTCTGCCTTTCTTGTGGTGGAGCTTCTCAGAGAGCTTGGCAATCTTGAAGAGGTGAGAAAAAGATGCGTTTTTACAACACACACTCCCGTGCCTGCAGGGCACGACAGGTTCCCAGTAGATATGGTAAAGGAAGAGCTAAAGGCTTACAACCATATAGACTGGGACAAGGAGGCGGAGGAGGGCAATATAAACCTTTCTTTGCTTGCTTCTAAGTATTCTGGCAAGGTGAACGCAGTGTCCCACAGGCACAAATTCGTGACCGCCGGCATCTTTCCAGAACTTGCGGAAGACATAGAGTATGTTACCAACGGCGTATATCACAAAAGGTGGGTCCACGAGGAAATTCAGGAGCTTTTCAACGAATACATGCCCGGCTGGGATGAAAATCCCATACTGCTCCAAAGGGCTCATGAGATACCCTCAGAGCTTCTTTTGAAAAAGCACAACAAGATAAAGAGCGAGCTTGTAAACTTGATAAACAAGCAGACAGATGCCAGCTTTTCTGATGATTTGCTTACCATAGGTGTGGCAAGGAGGGTGACGCCATACAAAAGAAACGACCTTATTCTTAGAGATATAGATAGGCTGGTGCATATAGCGGAGAGCTTTGGTGAGCTTCAGATAGTCTTTGCCGGCAAAGCCCATCCAAAGGACGGCTTTGGTAAGGAAATGATAAAAAACATTTTTGAAAAGATGAAACTTATAAGGGAAAGAACCAAGGCGGTTAAGGTTGCCTTTCTTGAAAACTACGGCATAGATATGGCAAAGTTGTTGATATCGGGCTGTGATGTATGGTTAAACAACCCCAAAAGACCCTACGAAGCATGTGGCACAAGCGGTATGAAGGCGGGCATGAACGGGGTTTTGAATTTTTCCACATGGGATGGGTGGTGGCTGGAGGGTGGCATAGAGGGTGTAAACGGCTGGGGCATAGGTCCAAAGCCAAGCTGGCAGGATATGACAGAGTCAAAGGACGAGGAAGACCTTGAAGACCTCTATGGAAAACTGGCATACATAATCCTTCCCACCTATTACAAGCACAGGGACGAATGGGTTCGTCTTATGAAGAACAGCATAGCCACTATAGGACCATACTTTAACACCCACAGAATGGTAAGCGAGTATATTAGTAAGGTGTATAAAATTGGATTGAGGTGAGAGCTATGGACAAAAAAGAGACCATAAGCATACTTCTGTATGATGTTGCCCTTGAGCATTCTGCCATAGTGCAGTATCTGTATCACATATTCCTCATAACCGACGGAAACATAACCTCGGAGATAGAGGAAATAGCCCGTCAGGAGATGAGGCATCTCAAATGGTTTGCACAAAAGGTGGTTCAGCTGGGCGGTCAGGTAGTTTTGGACAGGCTTGAGGATATGATAGTGATAGGTGGACCCGATTGGGCGGATATGCTCTCAAAGGATGTGTGGGCAGAAGAGGAAGCTATAAGGATATACAGCCAGCAGTTGGAAATGGTCAAAGATGACTCTGTGAAGAAACTCCTTGAGAGGGTAATAAAAGATGAGCAGGACCACAGGATAGAATTCTCAGAGCTTATGGAAAAGGTAAAGGAGGGGCTCGTATGCGTTCCCTTGGAAGAACAAAGACCAGACCCTAAAACCCTTGAGGTGCTTAACAAATTCCTAAGGGAGGAGTATCAGACCATAATCAACTACCTTTATCAGTTTTTCCACTCCAAAAACTGCGACTACAAGGACATAATGCTTGACCTTGCCATAGAGAGCATGGTTCATATGGGCAAGCTAGGTGAGAAGATAGGTGAGCTTGGTGGAATGCCCAACATTCAACGGGTGGACTTTTCACCAAAGCCTCTAAAGAGCCTCCAAGAGCAGGTCAAAGCGGAGATAATCTACGAGCAGGAAACTGGCGGTGAGTATGGAAAAGAGATTGCAGGAATTG
>JAXSPD010000082.1:0-5002 GCA_037926845.1 Candidatus Pampinifervens yunnanense
TTTGAGAGACTACCGAAGGAAGATGAAAAATTAACTGGGCAAAGCCCCCCGCTAAAACTCCTAAAACAAGAGCCATATAACCCAAACTGTGAGAAGCGAGTGCAATACAAAGAGCCATTACTATGTTAAAGACCGCCTGTGCAAAAGCAGGAACAAAAAAAACTCCCCTTGTGTTTAATACCGCCATAAAGAAGGCACTAAGTCCTACAAAAAAGAGATAGCTAAAGAGAAACCTTGCCATAAAGACCGCCAATTCAAAGTAGCTTTTACCTACTATTCCTGGAGCTATAAGCCTTATTATCCACTCCGCAAACAGAATGCCTGCAAGGGTTACCAAAAGATTAAAGAGCGTATAGTAGGTAAAGGTTGAATTGAGAAACTCTCTTTCCGTTCCTTCCCTTACCCTCTTGGCAAAGATGGGAACAAAGGCTGCGTTAAAGCCACCCTCTCCAAAGAGCCTTCTAAAGGTGTTGGGAAGCCTAAAGGCTACGAAAAAGGCATCTGTTATATGTGAAACGCCAAAATAGTAGGCTATCAAGGCATCTCTTACATAGCCTATAACCCTACTCAAAAGGGTGGCGATGGAGAAGGAAATAGAGTGCTTTATTAAACTCATACGGATTCCTCGTATATTTTCCACACATTATTAGGGTTATAGTTGCCACAAGGGAAAAAAGTGTAGTGTTTACTGCCTATCGTAGGAGTATTGTATAGCTCCCCATAGTCTTTGAGATTTTCACAGATAAGTATTTTATAGCCTTGCTTCTTCAAGTTAGGAAACTTTCTTGACCTTGCGGATAATACTCTTCCTAATGCTTCTTTTGAGTTTTCATAACTAAGATAGACAGAAAGTCCACACATCATACATCTATATTTATTATCTTTTGCTTTCTTAAATCTCTCTTTGTTGCTTATAAAGTATGGATATCTATCAGATCTTTCTATCTCAAATCTATAGAAAATCCCAGAATGTTCTTCCCTCAAGTCCGCAAGTAGATTCTTAGGGCACTCCTCTTTGATAGATTGAATTAGATTTCTTATTTCTTGCTCTACTTCCTCCACAAGTTTCCAGTATTCGTAATCATTGCATCTCATTTAATCAGGATGTGAGGCAGTGGTGAGAATATAAATCCAGCTTCTCTTTTTATAATATCAGATAAATGCCTTATATAGGGATATACCAAGAGCAAGCCACTATTTTTTGCATAAGCCATAAGAAGGCTTCTTTTTAATTCCTTTACGTTTCCCTTATACTCGAGCAGAAGTTTGTATGATATCTCTATGCTTATTTCCTTGCCTTCTACTAAGATTTTTTCTTTGTGGTTGTATAAGAAGCTAAGTTTACCATTTTCCTCAGCCTTTGTTTTTACTGAAAGGTCAGCTTTTACTTCAACGCCTTCAGCTTTATCCGTTTCTTTTACATTCAAGGCTAATTTCACAAGACTTAAAGATTCTATATCTACATTTTCTAAAAAAAGCCTCAGATTATCCTTCAGTTTTTTATCTATAACTTTTCTCATGCAGCCTGCAGGAGGTCTATGTCTATACTTTTTTCGTATCCTATACTGTAAGGAGCATATACCTTATTTTCCAGGGATTTTTTTATTGACTTCTTCAGTCTGTAGTTTAAAGAGTTTACTTTCAAAATGTTTCTGAAAGGTTTATCAAACATTGAACGAAAACCTTCAAAGACTTCCAGATCTTCAATTTCCATCTTAAGGGACTTATCTGGTAATTCAAAATCCTGTAAGGAATAATCGGTTTTTATAAAAAGTCCAAAGTTTTCATAAGGTCTTTTAACAATGCTTACCTTACCAGATTTAAAGAGGTCTCCTATAGGTTTATTACCCTTCAAATAATCTGCCAGTAGTTTGTTGGGAAGGTTTTCTATTAAAAACCATAGCTCTCCATCCTCTGTATCTCTTATGTAAAGGGCATAGTATTTACCATCACGAGAAACCAATTCCACTGGGAAGTCCAAAACATCAACTACTACAAACTTGGTTTCAACACCCATTATTTGAATTTCTTCGTATTCCCACACATACATCTTAAAAGCCTTCCTTTTTTCATGCCGGAGGCGGGAGTCGAACCCGCACGCCCTCACGGGCACTGCCCCCTCAAGACAGCGCGTCTGCCAGTTCCGCCACTCCGGCTTAGATGTTATATTATACACCATGGCTTTAAATTTGCCAAGACTTTACGCCATAACGGACAGCAAAAGATATCCAGATATGCTCCAAAGGCTGGAGAAAGCTCTCAAGAAGGGTATAAGAATGGTTCAGCTCAGGGAAAAGGAGCTTTCTGGACTTGAATACTACCAGCTTGCAAAGAGGGTAAGAGAGCTTACGCAGGACTATGATGCCATGCTTTTTATAAACGATAGGGTGGACATTGCGCTGGCGGTGAATGCGGACGGAGTGCACCTACCAGAAAAGGGTCTGCCACCAAGCGTGGTTAAGAGGATAGCACCAAAGCTCCTCGTGGGATACTCCGCACATAGCCTTGAGCAGGCTCTCTGGGCTCAAGAAGAGGGTGCGGACTTTATAACCCTTAGCCCTATCTTTAAAACCCAGTCCCATCCAGAAGTAGAACCTATAGGTCTTGGTTTGCTAAAAGAAGTTTCTCAGAAGCTATCCATCCCCGTATACGCTCTGGGTGGAATTACATGGGATAGGATAAAACTCTGCTACAAAAACGGTGCTTATGGCATCGCCGGCATAGGATTATTCTTTGACCATGTTGATAGTGATTGGGGGACCCACGGGTAGCGGAAAGTCAGAGGTATGTTGTCTTTTAGCAGAAAGAATTGGAGGAGAAATAATAAGCGCAGATTCCATGTGCGTCTACAGACATATGGATATTGGCACAGCCAAACCCTTAGAATGCATGAAGGAGGTAAAGCATCATCTGGTCAATCTGGTAGAACCCGGTGAGGTCTTTGATGCCAAAGTCTTTGAAGATCTCGCTCTAAGAGCCATAGAGGAGATAAAAAGTAGAGAGAAAATTCCCATAGTTTGCGGTGGCACATACCTCTACCTTCAGGCACTGTTCTATGGTATAGAGGAAACGCCACCCCCCGATTGGTCCTTAAGGGAAAGGCTATACGCATTGGCTAAGAAAAAGGACAGTGCATACCTGCACCAAAAACTCAAGGCGGTGGACCCCCAGTATGCTCAAAAAATATCACCCAAGGACACAAGGAGAATAGTGAGAGCCCTTGAGGTCTTCATAAACTCTGGAAGACCTTTTTCTTCCTTTCATCATTGGAACAGCCCAAGGTTTGAGTTTGCGGGTTTTTATCTGAGCTGGAGCTGGGAGGCACTCTCCGAAAGGATAGAAGAAAGGGCAAGAAGGATGCTCCAGAAGGGTCTTCTTGAGGAACTGGAAAGGCTTTTGCATATGGGCTTTGAAAAATTCCTCACTTCCTCTCAGGCAATAGGCTACAAGGAGTTTATACCTTGCTTAAAGGGACAAAAGCCTATGCAGGAATGCCTTTCTGAGATGATAAAAAACACAAAGGAATACGCAAAAAGGCAGATAAGATGGTTTAGAAAACAGGGCTGGCATGAGATATATATGGAAAGGCTGGGTGTGGAGGGTGCGGTGGCAGAGATATTAGAGAAAGTTATACCTCCGTCCCACCCAGCACCATAGACCTTATCCTAAGGGTTGGCTGGGCATCCGTTACAGGCACGCCTTGCCCATCCTTTCCACAGGTTCCTATACTCCATCCCAAGTCCGAGCCCACCGCATCCACATCCATAAGAGCCTTAGGACCGTTGCCTATCAAAGTTGCGGACCTTATAGGATAGGTTATTTTTCCATTTTCTATCATGTAGCCTTCCATCACTTCAAAGACAAAGTCTCCTGTAACTGTATTTACCTCACCTCCCCCCATCTTTACCACTAACACACCTTTCTTTGTGTCCGCTATTATATCCTCTGGGTTGTCTTTGCCCGGTGCTATATAGGTGTTGGTCATTCTTACCATGGGAATGTGAGCGTAGCTTTGCCTTCTGCCGTTTCCAGTGGACTGCTTGCCTTCCTTCATGGCGGTAAGCCTGTCATACATGTAGCCCACTAAGTAGCCCTCTTGAATAAGCACAGTCCTTTGTGCTGGCACACCTTCGTCGTCAACTGTAAAAGAGCCATTATAACCCTCAAGGGTAGCATCGTCTATTACCGTTATAAGCTCGCTTGCCACCTTTTGCCCTATCTTGTCCTTGTAGACAGATAGACCCTTCTGCACCAAGTCTGCCTCAAAGCCATGCCCCACCGCCTCGTGTATCATAGTGCCACCCGCCTGAGAGGCAAGAACCACCGTAAAAGGACCAGCGGGTGCCGGCTTTGCCCTAAGCATAAGCAATGCCCTCTCTGTAGCCTTTCGTGCTATTTCCTCCGGTGGGACCCTTTCAAAAAGCTCAAAACCACCCCTTATGCCTGCAGACTCGTAGCCCCTCTGCAAAAGCCCATTTTCCTGAGCGACCACATCCACAAAGAAGACCACCCTTTTCTGAATGTCCTCGGCGGTCTCCCCAAGGCTGTTTATGACCATTATCTCCCTTGAGCGGTCCATGAGGACAACTGTCACCTGCCTTACCTTATCTCCGTAGATCCTTGCCTTTTCGTTTGCCCGGTAGAGAAACTGAGCCCTGTGGTTTATGTCCATCTCATCGGGGTCTATGCGTAGATCCGTCCAACCCCTTATGTGCCTCTGCCCCACTTTTACGGGTCCGTGCCCCAAGCCCCTTGCAAGGGTTTTAACTATCTCCATGAGGTTCTCAAAGGTAGGCTCTGTGGTGTATCCGTAATAGGTTTTGCCATCCTTTATGAGCCTTATGCCCACACCCTCATCAATACCCCACTGGACCTTGTCTATCTTGTTGTCCTCAAGTTGAAGCCTACATGCACGCACCCTCTCATAGAAAATTTCACCATATTCACCCCCCTGAGAGAGAAGGTTGGAAAGCAAAAGTCCCGATTTTTCTTTTAGCAAGTC
>JAXSPD010000083.1:0-4967 GCA_037926845.1 Candidatus Pampinifervens yunnanense
TATCTGCCAGCTCTTACAAAAGGGACACAGAGGACAAAAAGAAACTATACGCAAGCTATGGTGTAAAGGAATACTGGCTTGTGCTTCCAGAGCTAAGGCTCATTGAAGTGCTTACCCTTCAAGAAGGTGAATACAGGGCTTTCTCCTTTGCCTGTGAAAGGGGCAAGGTGTGTTCAAAGGTGGTTGAGGGTTTGTGTGTGGAGTTGGAAGGAGTGCTACCATGATAGTGGAGAAGGTCTGGACTTATGAAGATTATTTAAGCCTTGAGGAAGAGAAAAGGTATGAGATAATTGACGGGGAGCTATTTGAAATGCCAGCACCCAGCGTTAGACATCAAGAGATATCTGGTAGGTTGTATGTGAAACTTTTCAACCATATAGTGGAGAGCTCTCTTGGGAAAGTCCTTTACGCTCCTATAGACTTAGTGCTTTCGGAGAAGGACCTTCTCCAGCCAGACCTTGTGGTGGTGCTTAAGGAGAACTTGTCTATAGTTCAAGAAAGAGGCATCTTTGGCGTTCCAGACCTTGTGGTGGAAATTGTATCTGCCAGCTCTTACAAAAGGGACACAGAGGACAAAAAGAAACTATACGCAAGCTATGGTGTAAAGGAATACTGGCTTGTGCTTCCAGAGCTAAGGCTCATTGAAGTGCTTACCCTTCAAGAAGGCGAATACAGGGCTTTCTCCTTTGCCTGTGAAAGGGGCAAGGTGTGTTCAAAGGTGGTTGAGGGTTTGTGTATTGACCTTGAGGAGGTCTTTAGGTGATAAAAATCAGCTTGCTTATTATAGCTTTTTATAAATTTAAAACAAACTTCTGCAGGAGGTAAGGTCATGCAAACATCTACCGAGACAGTTATATACAACAGGGCAGGACAGAGGGTGGTCTCACCCGACTACCTTCTTTTTGAAGCACCCAGAACCAAGCACTTTATGACGGGTTCTGAGGCGGTGAAAGAAGCGGTAAAAAGGGCTTCCGTAGATGCCTCTGTCTCTTACCCTATAACTCCTCAGTCTGAGGCGGCACACCTTATCGGTGAGCTGTGGGTTGAGGGCTATGTAGGTGTATACTTCAGAGGCGAGTCTGAGTTTGGTGTCATGTCAGAGATAGCAGGATGTGCTATGGCGGGCGCAAGGACAATAACCACCACCTCCGGACCTGGAACTCTCAGAGCCTTTGAAAACTTTCCCATGTGGGCTGGCACAAGAATACCCGTCCAGCTTGTCCTTATGGCAAGAGGTGTGAACTCTCCCCTTTCCATACAACCCGACAACCTTGAGGTGGGCTTCCTGCTTGATACGGGTTGTATGATATGGTATGCGGAGAACGCCCAAGACCTCTTTGATATGATACTGGCAGGCTTTGTGGTGGCAGAACAGCCATCGGTGCATGTGCCGGTTATAACGGTGGTAGACGGCTTTTTTGTTTCTCACACACGTGAGGCGGTTATGCTTCCACCCGATGATATAGCACTTCCTCCCTATAATCCCTACAAAGCTCCCATGCCCGTCATAGACGCAGAAGTGCCACCAGGAAGGTTCCTCAGAGACCCCTTTGTGATGAAGTCCAACTATATCTCTTATGCAACCCATGCTAGCTGGCAGTGGGAGGTAAGGTCTGCCATTGAAAGGTCAAGACCCTTTGCCAAGCACTACCTGAGAGGTCTAATAGAAGAGTTCGGAGACCCATCTGCGGAGCTGGTGTTCGTTGCCTGCGGAACCGCCGCAGCTCAGGCAAAGGAAGCAGTAAGGCTCTTGGAGGAAGAAGAGGGCATAAGGGCAAGGGTGGTAAAGCTGAAAACCATAAGGCCCTTCCCCATAGAAGAACTAAGGCAAGCGGTTAAGGGCGCCAAATACATCTTTGTGCCAGAGTTCAATGTGGTGGGCTGGCTTGAAAGGGAGGTAAGGAGATACCTCTATGGGCACTCTGATGCGGAAGTCATAGGTGCACCCAGGGTTGCCGGTGGCATGACCATGCCCGCAGAGGTCATAGTCAAAGAAGTCCTCAAACTCGCAGGAAAGGAGGTAAAGCATGTCATATAAGATTTACGAGATAAACGAAGACCTTTTGGATGTGATGCCCCAAGAGATAAAAGACCTCCAGTTCAAAGCAACTTGGGGTAATCCTAAAAGGGGTGTTATGGACCTTCCCTACTCAAAGGAGCTTATAGAGGAGCATTCCCTCTGTGCTGGATGTCCAGAGTCTATGGCTCTCAGGTATATACTTGCCTCTTTGCCAAGCCCCGAAGACACCATAATAGTGAACTCCACCGGTTGCACATCCCTTGTCTTTCCTCACATAGCTCTTCATACAGTCCACTCCCTTTTTGGAAACCAGAACGCAGTTGCCTCTGGTATAAAGAGGGTGCTCGAATGGAGGTTTCCCGACAAGGTAAAGGATGTGGTGGTGCTAGCCGGAGACGGTGCCACAGTGGACATAGGTCTTGACTGCACCCTTCAGTCCTTTTTCAGACAAGAGAAGATAACCACCATATGCTTTGACAACGAGGTCTATGCCAACACGGGCGGACAAGAGAGCGGTCTAACAGTCAAGGGTCATGTCTTTAAGATGGCACCGAAGGGCAAGCAGTGGGAAAAGGTGCCCTTCTGGCAGATTGCCATAGACTCTGGATGCCACTACGTGGCAAGGCTTACTGTGTCCTCCCCCAAGAGAGTAGAGACTGTCATAAAGAAGGCCATATATGTTGCCAGAGAGGTCGGACCCACATATGTGCATCTTTACACACCTTGCATCCTTGAGATAGGTCTTAACTCTGATGATGGTCTTGACGAGATGAGGCAAAGGGACAAGGAAAGGTTTGCCTTCTTTGAGTATGTTTCTGAGCCTGCAAAAGAGGTCATTGAACGCAAAAAAGAGGAGGGCTTGCTATGACAAGAAGAAGGGTAAACATACGCATGCCAGCGCTTGGTGGACAGGGTGCGGTCACCGCAGCACACATTATAGCCACAGCTGCAGATTACGAAGGCTACTATGCGGTTTCCAACCCCTTCTTTGGTGCGGAAAAAAGGATGGCACCCGCCGAAAGCTACGCTCGTATTGGCATGGAGCCCATCTACGACAGGGGAGAAGTGGTTTATCCGGATGTTATCATGGTCTTTCACCCTCAGGTTATCACCATGGGTAAGTCCTACACCATGCCCTTCTACTCTGGCATAAAGAGAAGAGGTCTCATCATCATAAACACAGAGGAAGACCTTCTTACCGAAGAAGATAGAGAAAGGCTTGAAAACCTTGAAGTGAAAGTCTTTAACTTCCCAGCTACCAAGTTTGCTATAGACATAGCAGGCACAGAGCTTTCCACCAATATGGCTATGATAGGTGCCCTCTTTGGCGCCATAGGTGCGGTTGGCGTTGAAGCCATAGAAGAGGGTATAAAGTCAAGGTTCCTCAAGAAATTCGTAGCCTCTGGTGGAACCGCATCACTTGACTCTGCCCTTGAAAGGAAGTTCAAGAAGAAGTTGGAACTAATAGAGAAAAACCTCAACACCGCAAAAGCCGCCTACGAGCTTGCCCAAAGGTGGGCACAAGAGCAGGGGCTTGAACCCTTCTTGCCACCTCCACCCAAAAAGGTGGCGGTATAATACCCTGGGGGCTTTGCCCCCGTTAATCATAGCGTCTTACAGGCACGCCCCTTGAAGCCAAGTAAGCCTTTAGTTCTGGTATGTTTATTTCCTTAAAATGGAAAAGCGAAGCTGCAAGGCAGGCATCTGCTCCTGCAAGTGTGAAGCCTTCATAAAAATGCTCCATAGAGCCCGCTCCGCCCGAGGCTATCACCGGTATGTTTACCGCTTCAGAGACAGCCCTTGTAAGCTCCACATCGTAGCCAGACTTAGTGCCATCCTTGTCCATAGAAGTAAGAAGTATCTCACCCGCTCCAAGGCTCTCCGCCCTCTTTGCCCACTCAACCGCATCAAGCCCGGTGGGTGTCCTTCCTCCCTGTATGTAGACTTCCCAGATATCGCCCCTTTTCTTGGCATCTATGGCTACAACTATACATTGAGAGCCAAACCTTTTGGCACCTTCGTATATGAGCTGAGGGTTTTTCACCGCAGAGGTGTTTATAGAAACCTTGTCCGCACCAGCCTCTAAGAGCTTTCTCATATCTTCAAGGCTTGATATACCACCACCTACAGTAAAGGGCATAAAAACACTCTCCGCTACGCTCCTTACTACATGAAGGGTTATTTTCCTATCCTCTGCGGAGGCAGTTATGTCCAAAAAGACCAGCTCATCCGCACCTTGCTCTTCATAAGCCTTTGCCACCTCCACTGGGTCTCCTGCGTCCACAAGGTTTGTAAACCTCACGCCCTTTACTACTCTTCCCTTGTCCACATCAAGGCAGGGTATTATCCTCTTTGCAAGCATGTTAACCTCTCTGCAAATTCTTGTATATGTCTCTAAGGTAGATGCGATAGTATAGGGGTCTGCCATGAGGGCATGTCTCCTTGTTTTCAAAGGAAAGCCATAGCCTAAGGAGCTCCTTTGCTCCCCTTTCATCAAGCTCTTCGCCGGCCCTTATGGATGCCCTGCAGGCTCTGTCTTCTTTCATCTTGAGAACCTCGTAATTATACCTTTCTGAAAGCAGATGCTGGTCAAAGAAGTAAAGGTAATCTCCATACTTTGCCACGATAAGGGTTCTATCTATTATACCCACAAACTCTGGCTCTGGTGTGTATGGGTTTTCCCTCTGGCGGAGCAGGGTGGGTTTAGACGAGTGCCTCAGCTCAAGTGCGTCCCGTATGAGTTCCTTCAGCTTTCCCTCTCTGTAGATTTTTACCTCTGTCTTTTTAGGATGGATGTTTACATCCAAAAGGTGAGGCGGAAGCCACACATAGCATATACATATTCCTGCCTTCCCCACAGACCTTCTTATGTATTCAGAGAGCTTTCTGTTTTGAACCGGTCTTGAGTTTACAAAAAGGAAGAAGTCTTTCCCCTCCCTGTCTAAGG
>JAXSPD010000084.1:0-4853 GCA_037926845.1 Candidatus Pampinifervens yunnanense
AAGGGCAAGTCATGAGCATCTCCCAGCACAGCCTTGTGAAACCTTTCTCTGTAAACCCTTGCCATACCCATGGCTATGTCCACACCTACCACCCTCTCAAGACCTTCGCTGAGAAGCCCAGTTCCACAACCAAGGTCCAGAACAGAGCCTTCTATTTTTTCAATCGCCTTTAATCTTTCTGCGGAATACCTCTGGGGAACAGCCCATTCTTCATAGCTTTTGCAGGCTCTTGAGAACCTCAAAGATAAGACCTTCATTTCTGGGAAAATGTCCTCCTGGGAAGGTTATTAATTTAGACCTTTTGAGCATGTTGTAAAGAGTTAGTGCGGAGGAAAGAGGAGTTATAGGGTCGTGCGTGCCATGCAGGATAATGACCCTTTGTGTTATGTATGGTAGTATGTGCCTTATGTCAAGCTCCATGTAGTCTTTGAGAAGTCTCTTTGCGCCTTCTAAATCAATGCGGTCTTCAAAGGTCTTTGGATAGGCAAGGCTTCTGAACTCTCCGAGAAACCCTTCTCCATCTCTCTCAAGCCTTAACAAAAATCCTCTTAGGTTCTTCCTACTCCACAAACAGCCAAAGCAGGCACTACCACCTATGAGCAGAAGTGCCTTAACCTTCTCCGGAAACATATAAGCAGTCAGCAGGGCTATGCTTGCACCCAAAGACCAGCCAATAAGAATGGAAGGTATGGATATTCTTAGAGCTATGGTTCTCACAAGGCTTTGAATACCTTCGTAAGGTAGCTCGCTTCTTCCATGGAAGGGGAAGTCTATAGAGGAAACGCCTTTCAAGACCCTTGAGCTAAAGCCCCAGCCGTGTAGAAAGAAAAACGGGCCCGGAGGGACTCGAACCCCCGACCTAGGGATTAGAAATCCCTTGCTCTGTCCAGCTGAGCTACGGGCCCTCGGGGTGGCAGGACTTGAACCTGCGGCCTTTGGCTCCCAAAGCCAACGCTCTGCCACCTGAGCTACACCCCGTAGATATAAAATTATAGCTCAAGCTTTAAGGCTTGGTTCTCTTTCAGCCACAAAGAGGGTCAGGTCCCTTAGCCTGCAGGAGTATCCCCACTCGTTGTCATACCATGCTCCCACATGCACCATGTCCTCTATCACCTGTGTAAGCCCGGCATCAAATATGGCAGAGTGAGGATTGCCCACTATGTCTTGGGATACCAATGGGTCTTCTGTGTATTGGAGTATGCCCTTCAGGTGGTTTTCTGAAGCTTCTTTAAAGGCTCTGTTTACCTCTTCCACAGATTGGGGGGCTCTCTCCACGACAACTGTGAGGTCTATCAAAGAGCCGTCAGCCACTGGAACCCTTCTGGCGGTGCCGTCAAGTTTTCCCTTGAGCTCGGGTATGACCTCTCCTATAGCCTTTGCGGCTCCTGTGGTGGTGGGGATGATGTTTACCCCCGCTGCCCTTGCGCGCCTTAGGTCCTTATGGGGCAGGTCAAGCACTCTCTGGTCGTTAGTGTAGGCATGAACGGTGACCATGTATCCCCTTTTGACGCCAAACCTTTCATGAAGCACCTTGAGGGTTGGAGCAAGACAGTTGGTGGTGCAGGATGCGTTGGAGATTACCCTGTGCTTTTCTGGGTCATACATATGCTCATTTACACCGAGAACAAGAGTTACATCGGGATTTTTGGCAGGTGCGGAGATTATGACCCTCTTTACCGTGTCCCTCAGATGTAGCTCCGCCTTTTCTCTGCTTGTGAAGGCTCCTGTGGACTCAATGACCAAATCCACACCAAGCTCCCCCCAGGGAATCTCCGCTGGGTCCTTTACAGAGAACACCCTTATCTCTCTTCCATCCACTACGAGGCTTGAATCCTTCGCTTCCACATGTGCATTGAACCTGCCATGCACCGAGTCATACTTTAGGAGGTGTGCCAAGGTTTTCGTATCTGTCAGGTCGTTCACCGCTACTATCTCAATCTCCTCATACCCGTAGCATGCCCTAAAAAAGGACCTTCCTATCCTACCGAATCCGTTAATGCCAACTTTTATACCCATAGAATAAAATTATACTATGCTTTATAGGTGTGTTTTCGCCCCCCCCCGCTGAAAATCAAGGAAATCAAGGCTTTTATGTATATTGAAAAGGAAGAGCTATGATAAAGTTTTCTGTATGCCCTCATGACACGGAAAAAGTACTTGGAAGATGGAAAGAGCTTGCTTTAAGGCTTTCTCGGCTCCTTGGCGAAGAGGTGGTCTTTGAAGCTCTTAGGGGGCATGGGGAGGAATACGAAAGAATAGAAAGGGGTGAGTTCTTTGACCTTTACTACGCAGGTCCTCTTGTCTCTCCGAGGCTCTACGAACTTGGCTATCTGCCCGTGGCGAAGTTTAAAGGTCAGAGGGACAAGCTATTTTTGCTTGTAAGGGGCAGGCTACCAGAGGAGGGGGATATACTTGTGGCAACACCCTTTTTAAGACCGGCGGGCTATTCCTTACTCTCTTTTGACATAGAAAGGGTAAGGATAGTTTTTACAGAAAACTTCCTCTCCGCCTTTGAGCTTTTGAAAAGGGGTCAGGTGCATGCCTGCCTTATGTATAACGACACATGGGAACAGATAGAAGAGGAAGATAAAGCTCCTTTTAAGGTTGTAGAGGATTATGTTTTTGAAACCTCCCATCTCTTTATGTCAAAACCCCATGTTTATCACAAGGTGAAAACCGCCCTACTCTCCATTGATGAGCTTGAACCCGCAGGTGAGGAGGATATGCAGAAAGTCATAAAACTTTTCAAAAAGTTTGATAAGTTTATGAAACTCTGGTCAAAGGCAAGCTTTTTCCAAACATTGGAAAGAGCAAAGCATGTAGCAGCAATTCTATACACCCATAAAATTGAGTATGTAAACAGGAGCTTCTCGGAGCTTGTAGGTTATCCACAGGAAAACTTGATGGGTATGGACACCTTTGAAGCCATAGATAGGATAATACATCCTCAACATAGGAAGTTTATAAAAGAGGTTGTAGAAAAAAGATTAAGAGGTGAGCACTTTAGCCAGTTTTATGAGGAGCTTCCACTCCTTAGAAAGGATGGCACTATAGCTTGGACAATAGCCTCTTCTGAGACTGTGTTATACGAAGGCTTTTATGCAGGTGTGGTCTATTTTGTGGATATTACCAAAAGGAAAAGGCTGAAGAACCTCTACAGCCTCTTGATAGGGATAAATCAGCAGATACTGAAGGCTAAAACAGAGAAGGACCTACTCAACAAAATATGTGTGCAGGTTGTGGAAAGTATGGGTTTACCCCTTGTGTGGATTGGTGTTCCAGACATGGAAAAAGAGGTTATATCACCTTTGTATTACTATGGCAGGGCGGTGGACTACCTTAAAGACCTTTTTATATCCACCAGAGAGGACCTTCCTGAGGGTCAGGGGGTAACCGCAAGAGCCTACAGGGAAAACAAGATACACATAAACGAAAATACCCTGGAAAATCCCATGATGACACCTTGGAGGGAAAGGCAGATAAGTATGGGCATCTTCTCCTCTTGTGCCATACCCATAGAAAGGGATGGAGAAGTGAAGTATGTGATAAACCTGTATGCGGAGGAACCCTATTTTTTCTCAGAGGAGAACAGGGAGGTCCTGGAGGAAATAAAGCAGGATATGGAGTTTGTTCTCAAGAGACTCGAAGAGGAAAATAAGAACCTTGTCATAGCAAGTGCCCTTGAAAATTCAAACTCTTGGGTTCTTATCACAGACGAGAGAGGTGATATACTCTATGTAAACAAAGCAGTTTCTGAGCTTTCCGGCTACTCAAGGGAGGAGCTTATAGGTAAAAACCCAAGGATATTCAAGTCTGGTTATCATACAAGCGAATTCTACAGGGAGCTTTGGGATACCATACTTTCTGGTGAGGTCTTCAACGCTCTGTTTGTAAACAAGGCAAAGGATGGAAGGCTTATCTACCTTGAGAGTAGCATATACCCTGTGAAGCTCTATGATGGTTCATTAAGGTTTATGCAGATAGCTAAAGACATTACAAGAGAAGTTTATCTGTCCTCTGAGGTGGAAAGACTCACCTTTTACGATAGCTTAACAAACCTTCTAAACATTGAAGGCATAAGGTCCAAGGCTAGGGAATTTCTTGAAAAGAACAAAAGAGCCATGCTTGTTCTTCTGGATGTTTACAACCTTTCAATGATAAATAGAGTTTACGGTGAACATATTGGCGACAAGGTGCTTTCAGAAACTGGGAAAAGGCTTCTGGAAAACTTTGGGGATAAGGGTTTAGTAGGAAGGGTAGCAGGCGACGAATTTGTGCTTTTATTGCCTATAAAAAAAGATGAAGAGGCTATTCAGATTCTTGAAAACATAGAAGAACTACTGGGAAAGGGTTTTTTAATAGATGGGTCCATCCTCACAATAGCCTTTAACATGGGCATAGCCCTTTATCCCTATGATGGGTCCACCTTTGGGGAACTTCGTGAGAAAGCAGGTATAGCCCTGTTGAAAGCCAAGGGGGCAGGTGAAGGGGAAAGAAGGTTCTTTGAAACAGACTTTGAAGAGAGAATAAGAGCTACAAACCTTGCCATAAGACTTGTTCAAAGGGCGGTGGAAGAAGACCTTTTTGTTCTTTACTATCAACCTTACTGGAAAAGCAAGGATATAACCCTTGCTGGCTTTGAAGCCCTTATAAGAATAGTGGACAAGGAAGGAAAGGTATACACACCCGTTCACTTCATAGACTACCTTGAAAACAGTAAATATTTAAAAAGCTTTGAAGCCTTCTTGCTTAGGTCTGCCAGAGATTTTTACGAAAGGCACCGCATACCCCTTTCCATAAACATATCCGCCAGAAGCTTTAAAGAAGGCAAGTTTATAGACATGCTTGTCCAA
>JAXSPD010000085.1:0-4808 GCA_037926845.1 Candidatus Pampinifervens yunnanense
AGTGGATGCCCTTACAAAGGTTATAAACGAGAAGGGTATAAAGTGTGGATAATGGATTTCAGGGGGTCTAGCCTACCCCCTTCCCTTGAAGATACAGAACTTGACAAGGAGCTTCTTGAGGAGCTGTCTGAAGGCTTCAAGATAAAGCTTAAAAACTTTGGCAAGGATATACTCTTCCATAGCCCCGGCTTTAAACACTACGAGGTAGAGGACTTTTCCATAAAGACAGGTCCCAAGTTTGTGGATATCTCCATAACTGGCAGAAACTGTGAGCTTATGTGCGACCACTGTGCTTCTAAGATACTCTGGCACATGATACCGGCCACAACCCCTGAAGAGCTTTGGAGGGTGGCAGAGGAGCTAAAAGAAAAGGGTGTGGATGGGCTTTTGATATCTGGAGGCTCTAACAAGGACGGTGTGGTGGAGCTATATCCCTTTCTCAAAACTATGAAGATAATTAGGGAAGAACTAGGCATGTTTGTGAGCTGTCATGTGGGGCTTGTGGACAAGAAGCTGGCAGAGGGTCTAAAAGAGGCTGGGGTGGATGCGGTTTTGCTGGATATCATGGGCGATGACCAGACCATAGCGGAGGTCTATAAGCTACCTCACAAGAGCGTTAGAGACTACGAGGAGTCCCTAAGACTTCTTAAAGAGGCAGGACACAACATAGTTCCGCATGTGATAATAGGGCTTCACTATGGACAGATAAAAGGTGAATACAGAGCCATAGACATTATTGCTCAGTTTGACCCCTCCGCACTGGTTATAGTGGTGGTGATGCCCTACTATGGTAAAGCCCGCTTTCAGCTTCTACCCCCACCAAAGCCGGAAGAGAGTGCCAAGGTAATACTTCATGCCAGAAGGTCACTGCCGAAAAGACCTGTGGTCATAGGCTGTGCAAGACCCGCCGGTCCAGAAAGGGTGAAGTTTGACCTGTATGCCCTTCATGCGGGGGTGAACGGTATAACCTTCCCAGCTGAGGGCATTTTTACCTATGCAAAAAGCCTGGGATTGAGGCCAGTGGTATCACCAAACTGTTGCTCCACTGTGTTTTTGCACTAAATTTATAAGCCATGAAAGTCTTTGACCTAGACACCGCAAGAGACCTTATAACGGTTATAAAGCCCATAGTTGAGGAGATAAATTCAAAGAGGGAAGAGCTATACTCATGCCTCTTGAGGCTTGAAGAGGAGACCGACGAGCTGGAAAAACTCTATCTTCAGAGTCATGTGAAGGATCTGGATATGGATATACGGAGGCTCTTCCAAAAGATAGAAGCACTAGGTGGTGTGATAAAGGGCATAGACCCCATTCTTGTGGACTTTCTCTCCTTTCATCAAAATCGCTACATATGGCTTTGCTGGAAGGAAGACGAGGACACGCTCATGTATTGGCACGAGCTTGATGAAGGCTTTGCGGGCAGAAAGCCCATTGACTTGCTATACAGCGATGGATATACTTAAGTTATGGGTCTTGCGGAGATTGTGGGAATTCTCTCTGTAATAGGAACAGTTATAGGCATGGCGGTTTTCCTTATGATGCATTTAGACAAGAGATTGGACGACATAAGAGAAAGCATAAACTCCCTCAGGCAAGAGATGAACGCAAAATACGAGGAGTTAAAGCAGGAAACAAGGGACATTAGACAAGATGTGGAAGCAAAATACGCAGAGCTGAAGACAGATATAAATGCAAAGTATGAAGAGCTTAAAGGAGAGATAAGAGACCTAAGGCAGGAAATGAACGCAAAATATGAGGAGTTGAAGGCAGAAATAAGAGAATTGAGGCAGGAAATGAATACAAAATATGAGGAGTTGAAGGCAGAAATAAGAGAATTGAGGCAGGAAATGAACGCAAAGTATGAGGAGTTGAAGGAAGAAAACAGAGGGCAAAGGACAGAGACGAGAGATCTAAGACAGGAAATGATGGCAAAATATGAAGAGCTTAGAGAAGGTATAAGGGATATTAAACATGAAATGAACGCCAAGTATGAACAGCTAAGAATGGATATAAAGGATTTGAAACAGGAAGGCGACAGGAGATACGACCAACTGCTTGCGGACATCAGGGAGATAAGACAGGTAATCTTCAAAATGCTTGATATACCTCAGAAAACCTAATCTTGGCTAAAATCCATGTAAACCCTTGAGGGTGTAGCCCCTCTTTGCCCTTGATATTTACCCCTGTATGGCTTCTCTGCCCTTTTGTCTAGCCTTGCCAGAACTATCTGGCATATGCGTATGCCTTTGTATATGCGTATGGGGCAATTGTTGGCGTTGTATAGCTCAAGGGTTATCTGTCCCTCAAAGCCTGCATCCACCCAGCCAGCGTTTTCAATGAAAAGCCCAAGCCTTCCAAGGGAAGAGCGCCCTTCCACGAAGGCGGTTACATCCTCAGGTAGCCTTATGTATTCTTCGGTGGTGGCCAGCAGAAAGGCTTTGGGGGGTATAAGCAGACCCTCTTGGGGTATATTCAGCTTTTCCATGGGTATGTGAGAACTTTTCAGGTCTATACATTCAGACTTGTAAAAGAGCACTTCCTCGCCCAGTGTAAGGTCAACAGAAGAGGCCTGCACATACTCTTCCCTATAGGGCTCTATCAAAAGCCTGCCTTCCCTTATGAGCTCCTTTATGCTTTTGTCGCTTAGTATCATGGTCCTTATTCTGGGGGTGGAGGGACTCGAACCCTCACGGCTTTGGGCCGGCGGATTTTAAGTCCGCTGCGTCTGCCAGTTCCGCCACACCCCCTACGGGTAATAAATTATAATATTTCCCATTGCGGTTATGAGCTACTGGCGAGGTATAATACACAAATATAAGGAGTTTTTACCTATAAGTGAAAACACACCTGTAATAACCCTGTGTGAGGGAAACACTCCCCTAATCCATGCGGAGAACCTTGCCAAAGCCATAGGGTTCAAAGGGGAGATATTCCTAAAGTATGAGGGACTTAACCCCACTGGATCTTTCAAGGACAGGGGTATGACCGTGGCCATCTCAAAAGCGGTGGAGGCGGGCAAGAGGGCGGTTATATGCGCATCCACTGGCAACACTTCGGCTTCAGCAGCCGCCTACGCAGCAAAGGCAGGGCTCAAAGCCTTCGTATTGCTTCCCAAGGGTGCGGTGGCTTTGGGAAAGCTCTCACAGGCGGTCATATACGGTGCAAGGGTGATAGCCATTCAAGGAAACTTTGACGATGCCCTCTATATAGTTAGAAAAATAGGAGAGCTTTTGCCTGTAGAGATAGTGAACTCGGTTAACCCCTATAGGATAGAGGGGCAAAAGACGGGAGCCTTTGAGGTGTGCGATGCCCTTGGCAGGGCACCAGACTATCATTTTATCCCCGTGGGCAACGCCGGAAACATAACCGCCTACTGGAAGGGCTATAGAGAATACCACAAAGTTGGGAAGATTAGGGAATTGCCCAAAATGATGGGCTGGCAGGCGGAGGGATCCGCCCCTATAGTGAAGGGCTACCCCATAAAAAACCCACAGACCATAGCCACTGCTATAAGGATAGGAAATCCCTACAGCTGGCAACCAGCTATTGAGTCGGTGCGTCAATCCGGCGGGCTTATTGATGCGGTGAGCGATGAGGAGATACTTTATGCTTACAAACTTACCGCTTCAACAGAGGGTGTGTTCTGCGAGCCTGCTTCGGCGGCTTCGGTGGCCGGCCTTATAAAGCTTACAAGGGAAGGTTTTTTCAAAGGTGGAGAGCTTGTGGTTTGCACCCTCACGGGCAACGGTCTTAAGGACCCAGATACGGCCATGAAGATATGCGAACCCCCTATAACACTGCCTCCGGATGTGGAGAGGGTTATGGAGGTGATAGACCTATGAAGGTGATAAAACTTACCAAAAGCACTCTTGAACGAGTGGCAAACGCCCTTGAAGAGGGCAAGATAGTGTGCTTTCCCACGGACACCATATATGGGCTTTTGGCGGTAGCCAACAAAAGGGAGGTTATAGAAAGGCTCTACTCTATAAGACGACCCTCTGGTAGACCTTTCTTGCTTTTGATAAACGGCGTTCACTGGCTGGAAACCCTTGGTCTTAGGACTAACGAATTACACATGAGGCTCATGGAGAGGTTTAACGTCACCTTTGTCTTTTATAAAAAGAGCACCTTACCCCTATACCTGACCAGAGGAAGAAAGAGCCTTGCGGTGAGGATTCCTCCCTTTGACAGCCACATTTACGAGCTTCTTGAGTATTTGGACCTGCCCCTTGTGGCGCCCAGCGCCAACCCAGAGGGTCAAAAGCCTGCCGCCACCATAAAAGAAGCTATAGAATACTTTGGAGATAAGGTTGACCTTTATGTGGACGGTGGTGTAAGAGATGGCAAACCCTCAACCATAGTAAGAGCCCTATACCCCAAAGGTCTTAGGCTCATAAGAGAGGGCAACATACCCTTTAAAAATATACTTCAAGCCTATAGGGAGCTAAGGACTACTTTTTCCGCCTTGCCTGAAGACGCTCCTTTAGAGTTTTCCTCTTTGGACCTTTTTGACCTTGGTCCGCCTTTCCCTCCGCTCCGCTGAAGACTGCCATGCTTAGGAGCTTGTCCCTTTCTTGCTCTTCCCTCTTTAGCTCCCCTTGAACCTCTTCTTGGGTTCTCACCTGCATGTGCATTATGTCCGATATGGTCCTTTCTCGGAACCTTGATAGCATATCCTCAAATAGGTAGAAGGATTCCTTTTTGTATTCTACCAATGGGTCTTTGGAGGCATAGCCCCTCAGGTATATGCTCTCTCTTAGCCTGTCCATGGTATGCAGGTGCTCTCTCCACAGGTGGTCAAGGTTTGA
>JAXSPD010000086.1:0-4780 GCA_037926845.1 Candidatus Pampinifervens yunnanense
GAGACTTAGGCTTTCTAAACCTCCAAGTTTTTCTCTGTATAGCTCCGCTAAATGTCTTCTCCTCTGGACAAAGTGGCTGAGTTTTTTTAGCTGTGAAATCCCCAAGGCACACTGAATATCTGTTATTCGGAAGTTAAAGGATGGAAACTCTATGGCATACTCCCAGTCTTCGCCTCTTACCATTCCATGATTTCTGCACCTTAACATCTTTTCGTAGAGTTCATAACTTTTAGTTAGCACCGCACCCCCTTCTCCTGTGGTTATGTGCTTTACTGGATGGAAACTAAAAACCGTGGCGTGCGAATACTTGCAAGATCCTGTTTTGTGAGCCTTATACTCAGAGCCAAGGGCGTGGCAGGCATCTTCCACCACATAAAGCCTATATTTCTCAGCCACCTGCCAGACCTTTTCCATATCCACAGGATGCCCAGCGTAGTGAACAGGCACTATGAGCCTTGTCCTTTCTGTTATCAAACTCTCCAATAGGTTTACATCCATGTTTCCCGTATCTGGTTCTATATCACAAAAGACTGGCTTTGCACCAAGCATAACTCCCATAGAAACCGTAGCGGTAAAGGTTATAGGAGTAGTTATAAACTCATCGCCTTCCTTTAGCCCTAAGGCTTTGTAAATGCAATACAAAGCAGAAGTGCCAGAGTTAAAGGCTACCGCATAGTCCACACCGCAATAGCTTGCCAAAGCCTTCTCAAAGGCTTCTATCCTTGGACCTTGCGTAATATAGTCAGACCTTAGAACCTCTACAACCGCCTCTATGTCCTCTTGGTCTATATACTGCCTACCGTAAGGAATCATTCTTCAAAGTCATAGCTAAAGTAAATTCTTACACCCTTTTGTCTTGCATATCTTTCTGTATGTGGTGATGCAACCATGTGGGTTACCATAACAGGTATAACAGGTGCGTTAAGGTATTCTTGCACTCTTTGCAGTTTTCTAAGAAATTCATCTATGTGTTTTTTGTTAAGTTGAGTTTTTGACTCACCTATTATGAAAACCTCTGAGCCATCTACTTTTGCCTTGCCAAATATGTTAACTTCGTCATAGCTAAACTCGGAATATTCTATGAAGCCTCTTTTTAGTCTTCCTATAACTTCTATGTTTTCCTCTTTCATAAGTCTTGGCAGGTGTTTGTAAGCCTTGTTTTCCAGTATATACCCTACAGTGTGTGAGAGGCCTCCTAATTGTTCTCTTGTTTTCTTGTGGTCTTCTTGTAGTTTTTTCACAGATTCCGCTAAACTCTCAACTACCTTTGATAGCTCTGCAACTGTAGCTCTGAGATCCTCTTGATACTTGGCGAGCTTAGCTACTGTGTTCTTCAGTTCAATCATCTCTTGAGACAGCTGAGCCACAGTGTTTTTTAGCTCAATCATCTCTTGAGATAGCTGAGCAACGGTATTTTTCAGTTCAATCATCTCTCGAGAGAGCTGAGCGACAGTTTTCTTAAGCTCCTCTTGGTCTTTTGAAAGCTGAGCGACAGTATTTTTCAGCTCAATCATCTCCTGAGATAGCTGGGCTACTGTTTTCTTAAGTTCCTGCTGGTCTCTTATAAGCTCCGCAACAATTTTCTTAAGCTCCTCTTGGTCTTTTGATAGCTGAGCAACGGTATTTTTCAGCTCAATCATCTCCTGAGATAGCTGAGCGACTGTTTTCCTAAGCTCCTCTTGGTCTTTTGATAGCTGAGCTACAGTGTTTTTCAGTTCAATCATCTCCTGAGATAGCTGTGCTACTGTTTTCTTAAGTTCTTGCTGGTCTCTTATAAGCTCCGCAACAATTTTCTTAAGCTCCTCTTGGTCTTTTGAAAGCTGAGCGACAGTATTTTTTAGCTCAATCATCTCCTGAGATAGCTGAGCGACTGTTTTCCTAAGCTCCTCTTGTCCTTTAGCGAGCTCCGCAACTATTTTTCTTAGTTCCTCTTGATTTTCTGAAAGCCTATGGACAGACTCTGAAAAAGCGTTTAGCTTTTCTGTAAGAGCTTGCAGATTAGTCCATATCTTTTTACGCTCTTCTGTATCCCACATTTGCATGAGGGCGAGGGCAAACTCCATTATGGAAGCAACCTGCTCTGGCTCAAACTTCCCTTCAAGTAGACTTTTTAGCTCTCCAAACTGCATAGTTTAAATTTTATACCCTTTATATTATATTTCCACGTCTTTCATAGCCTTCTGTATAAAGACCTTTAGCTCCTCTCCCTCAAGCCACCAGTCATTTTTATCGCTTCTGTAGAAAAAGCCTTCTTGCATCTTTGGATAGTCTTTCCAAACCTCCAAAGCCCTTGCTTCAAAGCTGAACTGAGGAAGGATAACAAAATACTCTTTTTCTTTGTGCTTTACCAGTCTTACATCCCGTGCTTCGTCTTCTGCTATCAGGCTTTCATGTAGTTTTTCTCCTGGTCTTATGCCTATTATTCTAAAGCCACACTCTGGACATAGAACTTTTGCCAAGTCAACCACCCTAACACTGGGTATTTTTGGCACAAAGACTTCACCACCTTGAGAGCTTTCAAGGGCAAAAAGCACAAGCTGGACGCCTTCCTCAAGGGTTATCCAAAAGCGCGTCATTCTTGTGTCTGTTATAGGAAGCTCCCTACAACCTTCAGAGATGAGCTTGAGGAATAACTGCACAACACTCCCTCTACTTCCTACCACATTACCATATCTAACTATGGCAAAAGAGGTTTCCTTTGCACCTGCGTAAGCGTTGCCTGCAATAAAGAGTTTTTCCATAGTTAACTTAGTAGCACCGTAGAGGTTTACTGGGCTTACCGCCTTGTCGGTAGAAAGGGCTATTACCTTTTTCACTCCCTTCTCTATAGCGGTCTCAATGATATTTTGAGCTCCTATGATGTTGGTCTTTACTGCTTCAAAGGGATTGTATTCAAGGATTGGCACATGCTTGAGGGCTGCAGCATGCACCACATAGTCCACACCATCAAAGGCAAGCCTTAGTCTGTCCTTGTCCCTTATGTCTCCGAGGAAAAACCTAAGCTGTGGAAACCTATCCTCTGGAAACTCCTTGCTCATCTGCCACTGCTTGAACTCATCTCTGCTAAGGATTATTACCTTTTTTGGTTTGTAATGGCTAAGCACATACCTCACAAAGGTCTTTCCAAAAGACCCTGTGCCACCAGTGATAAGTATGGTCTTGTTGTCTAAAAAGCTCATTCTACAAGCTCCCAAGAAAGTGGAGTTCCAGCCTTTATGTCAAACCTTGCCCTTCTACCAAGGATATCCTTTAAATACTTGGGATGCAAACCCACTGCCGGTCTTACGCTTCTTACATTTTCCTCTGTAAATATCTCACCTGCCTTCATATCCTTGGCCACAAAAAGACTTCTTGAAAACTTTCTCATGGCTTTTTGCCTTTCTGTTAGCTCGTAGCTCACTTTTCCAAGTGCCTTTTCCACCTGTCTTATGGCAGAGACCATAGCCTTGAACTCCTCTGGCTCAAGGGAAAAGGCACTGTCTGGTCCTCCAAGATTTCTATCAAGTATAAAATGCTTTTCCACCATAACAGCACCCAAAGCCACAGAGGCAATGGGCACTGCTATGCCAAGGGTGTGGTCAGAAAGACCTACTGGCACTCCAAAGGTTTCTCTCATGTTTGGTATTGTCCTTAGGTTGGCATCCTCATAGGGTGTAGGATACTCAGAAACACACTTTAGAAGTATTATCTGCTCATTTCCTGCCCTTTTGCAGGCCTTTATGGCTTCTTCTATGTCAGAAAGGGTGGCAATGCCCGTGGAGATTATAACTGGCTTTCCCTTACTGGCTATATACTCTATAAGAGGAATGTCCACTATCTCAAAGGATGCGACCTTATAAGCTGGTGTCCCAAGCTCTTCCAAAAAGTCAACCGCAGTTTTGTCAAAGGGTGAGGAAAAGCACACAAGCCCAAGCTCTTTGGCAAAGTTAAAAAGTTTCTCGTGCCACTCCCAAGGTGTGTAGGCTTTTTTATAAAGGTCATACAGATACTGCCCATCCCAAAGCGTGCCTTCTTTTATCATAAAGTGTTCGTTTTTTACATTTAAGGTTATAGTGTCTGGCGTATAGGTTTGGAGCTTTACCGCATCCGCACCAGATTCTTTTATCGCCTCTATGGTTTTCAGTGCAAGGTCAAGGTCTTGCAGATGGTTAGCGGAAAGCTCAGCCACCACAAAAACAGGCTCACCCTCTCCTATTCTTTTCCCACCTATTTCTATCATCCAAAGTCCTCCAAAAGCTCTCTTATCTCCTTAACAACATCCTTAAGAAAGTTATAGTATAAACCATAAAACTCCCTTAGGAATTCCTTCCTTTCCTCATCTTCCAAACTCAGGGCATGCCCAAGGGCTATCTGACTCCAACGATGTGTATTGTGGTAGAGGAGGTTATAAAGGAGAGGGTTTTTAAAGGAGACGAGCTTTTTAACCAAATCCTGAAAACTGTAAACCGAATCGTGTAGCTTTGAAAAGTCATAGGTTTTTGGATAATCCCGTATGTATTCAGAAAGGGTTTCAAAGTCTGCCTGTAGCTTTTTGAGGACTGCTGAGGTGTTTACCATGTTTATGTATCTTGTATCAAAGTTCTCTTCTATGAATGCTATGGCTTCTTCCTTGTTTGTGGAGTTTTCCAGTCTAAAGAACTCTATGGGTAAAGGTATGGCACCTTCTATTTTTGCACCGTCAGAGGTGTTGTAGGCTTTTATGCCCTTTTTCTTTATAGTCTGTTCTATACCATACTTGGTGTTTAAAAACCACCTATGGGTCCTTACTTCACCCCCAAAG
>JAXSPD010000087.1:0-4763 GCA_037926845.1 Candidatus Pampinifervens yunnanense
GATGCTTTCCACGAGCCTCCTTAACCTGTCCGCCTTTTCCTTTGGAACGCTTATGGTGTAGGTCCTACCAGCCCAGCCCTCGTAGCCCTTTTCAAGGTATATGTCTATCCATATGTCCCCAAACTCATAAGAGAGCATAAAACCCACAGGCTGTGCAAGACCGAGGATTTTTGCCACCTGCGATATGTGAAAATCCAGCTGGTCCATAATAAAATCTTAACACAGCGGACAAAGCTAGAACCTCCACAAAGCCACCGCAAAAAGAACCAAACCAAAGCCAAGTGTAGCACCAAAGTTCCTAAAGGGCGTAATTATGCTAACCAGTGCGTATGACAGGCTAAAAAGCAATGCATAGGCAACGCCTTTTGAAACCTTAAGGAATTCACTGATTTTATTCGTTAGATAATCAACCAGCACTGGACCCCCCTTCTTCAAGTCCTTTATGGCAACCCTTACAAGGTCATTTACGCTGTTGTAGAAGACCACTCTATAGGACTTTTTAAGAACCTTTCCTTCGCTTTTCACAACCGCCACGTAGGCTTTTACCGGTCCTTCCTTTTGGACCAAGGCTTTGAAGTTTTCAAGTTCTGTTTTGTTGTTTACATACCTAAGAGAGCGTGCAAAGGGCGCATAGCCTACACCCGAGTGTTTAAAGGTATCAGAGAGCTTTTGAATTTCTTGTATTGCCTCAAGTTTTCTCTCCTTTGCAATGAGCTCAGCCATAGGTTTTGAAAGCCCTCCAGTTTTCCACAGGGCTCTAAAGAGGTCAAAGGTAGGGTTTGCAAGCCCAAGGGCAGAAAGACCAGCCACAAACCAATCAGGCTCTTCCCCCCTAAACTTTTTAATACCCTGCATAACCAAATCTCTCACATCTCCAAAAATGGTTAGGTCTGAGATAAAAACGCAGAAAAGTTCGTCCATACTCCCTGGCACACCACTGAGGACTGCTTTGGCACACTTTTGCGCTCTGTAGCCAAAGTTGTTTAATTTCTCTTCCACCTCCTTTTGGACCCTTTGAGCTTCCTCTTTGGCTTCTTGGCTGTATTGGTCTGAGCTTATTATAAACATGGCGTAGGCCTTGGCTTCTTCAAGCTTGCCCTCCTCATACGCCCTGTGCATCTTTGAAACCGCTTCTTCCCCAGGCAAGTGTAAAAAGTAATACTCCTCAGAGGGCTTTAGAACCCAAACCAAATACAAAAATACTGCAAAGAGCAAAAAGGACTTTAGAATACTCATCTTCTTTCTACCTCCCTTAACACACCCTCTCTTACCTCATTAAGCTCCCTTATGGCTTTTTCAAGAAGGACCCTCTTGCTTTCTAACTCTTGGCACAGCCTTTGCAGTGGACTTATGAGCGTATCTACAAAACTCTGCAGACCAATCTCTACATCCTTCATGTGTTTCCTCAGATACAAAAGGGGCAGTCTATTGGACTTAAGGAATAGGGCAGGAGCAAGAAATATCATTATAGAAAGAACATAGGCAAGTATCTGCTTGAGGGCTTTGCCGGGCTTAGTTAATAGAAAAATTAGAAAAATCACCTGACGAATACTTTGCAAGAGTAGAAGGACAAGGAAAAGTAGGGAAAATAGAAAAATGCCATAGTTCAATATAGTGCGGTTTTTTAGCATCCCCGCAAACCTCTTTGACTCCAAAAAGACACTCCTACTGTCAAAAATGTGGGTTTGAGCCTGTTTTAGGTTTAGATCTTTCAAGTAGTAGTTCGTCTTTCTCGTAAGCTCGTCCACTTCCCTCTCTATCCTCTCTTTGAACTCTGCATAAGCCTTCTCCACATGTTCTGTGAGTTTTTCCCCTTCTTTGGCTTTCCAAAAGGGCAAAATCCTCTGCAAGACGTAGGTTAGCATGTATATTAAGGAAATAGCCCTTATATGCTCGCCCATTCTCTTTTCCGCTCTGTCTACCTCCTCTTGTATGCTCTTCCATCTCTCTTCTAACTGTTTTTTCATAGCTTCACATTTCTCCAAGGATGCCTTTGTCTCTTCATAGAGGCTAGTTAGCCTTTCTTTGTATACCTTTAAGAGGTTATAAATGTAGTTGAGATCTTTCATAGTCCTGTATTCGCTAAGGCTTTTGCCTTCAAGTGTTTTTGCGGTTTTTTCTATATAGTCCTGCAATTTTTCTATACTGTTAGACCACTTTATAGATACGGGCAATACCTCCAAGCGTTTTGAAAAGAGTTTTTGCGTCTCTACTTCCACATAGGTTTTGACCTCTGAAAGCTCCTCTTTGGAAAGCAAGTCTGATTTTGTGAGGACAAAAAGCATCTTATACCCGTAGTCCACAAACCTCTTTATAAGCTCCCTTTCACTATCCTTTAGGGCTTGGGTGGCACTTGAGCAAAAAAGCACCACATCAGCCTCATTAAGATACTCCTTTACCTTCTGCTCGTGAGCTAAAATACCAGAATTTGTTCCGGGCAGGTCAATCAAATGAAACTTCTTTAGCTTCTCTATGGGCGCACCTACTATAAGCCTGTCGCCTATCTCTTTTCTTTTACGCTCCTTTGAATAGGTATATTCAATTATTCCGTCTGTGGTGGGTAAATTGCCCACTTTGGATAGATTTTCACCCAAAAGGGCATTTATCAGCGAACTTTTGCCCGCATTGTATTCTCCAAAGATTGCCACCTTGATGGTCTTACTTTCTTGTATCCTCCCTTCGTAGACCTCTGGCAGTTCTATACCAGCCTCTTTTAGTTCCTGAGTGAGGGCTTGAAGTTTTTTTCTTGCCTCTTCAAGCGCTTTTTGTAGCCCATCCTTGCCTATCCCAAACATACAAGCTCCCCTCTCATATTTTCTAAAAGCTCCACAACTCTGCGCTCCCTTTCCTCCTTATCCTCGTAGTGATTTCTAAAATCCTCTTCAAGGGATGTTCTCATACCAGAAAGGAAACTATCAAGGGCTTGCCCATAGAGGTTTTTGAGGTTTTCAAAGGCGTTGTCTATTTTCTCCCACTCCTTTTCTAGAGTTCCCTTAAACTTCCCTTGTGAGTAGATGTATCCTAAGATGCCAGAAACTATAATAGCAGGTATACCTACAAATAGTGCAGTTGTTGGTTCAAACAAACCAACTTTACCCACAGCACCCAAAACACCTCCACCGACTGCACCAGCACCCCCTCCCAACAATGTGCTTACACCAACATTTACAAAAGCAGTGGCATAGCTACTGTTGACCCTTTTTACAGCCTCTTCGTAGTGCCTTAGCACATATTCCTTTGGTTCAATCTGAAATAAAGGGCTATCTTTACTCTTTGTGAAGCCCCCTATCAACTCAAGCTCCATCTTCAAATTCTTTAGCTCTAACTCGTATAACTTTAAAAGCTCTCCTTGTTTTTCCTCCAATACCTTCTGCACCTCATCTAAGGGTTTTTTTATGGACTCTTCCAGCTGTTTCTTCTTATATTCTATGCTCCGCTTTCCTATAAATGGCACAGCTCCCACTATGCTGGGCTTTAGGTATTCTCTGATAATTTCCTTAACTTCGTCCTCAAAGTATTCAAGCCTTTGCTGTATGATTTCTTTCGTATCTTGGGTATGCCTTTCAAGTCTTGAAATGCTACTCATAAGTGTCCTTTTTGCTTCCTTATACTTTCTGTTGTGTTCTTCAAGATACGCTAAATACTCAACAACCCTTTTCTCCAAGTCATTTCTTACAACCCGAGCCTTCTCAAGCACACTGTTGACCTTATCTTTGAAAAGTTTATGAAGGTTTTGCAAGAGGATTTCCTTCAGCTTTTGCAGGTTTTCTCCATCTTTTACAGAAACGAAGAGAATTTCTACCGTTGAGAGACCTATCTGGTTTAGCTGTTGTCTTACGTAGTTGTATATTTCCTGCCTTCCTTCCTCAGATTTTTCTTGGTCGGACTTGTTTATTATGTAAAGCAAGACCCTTCCTCCCCTCTCTTTTATCTCCCTTAGGAAGTTCTTCTGAGACTCAGAAAAGGGTTGGTCTATAGAAGAGATAAAGATAATAAAGTCGCTCTTTAGTATGCTTTCCTTGGCTTTTTGAGTGTGCTCTTGAAAGACGGAGTTAGTGCCCGGTGTGTCAAGGATTTTTATATTCCTGAGGTTCTCATAGGGTATCTTTATGGTTCTTATGTTGTCCCTTTCTACATTGTCATACTCTTCGCCGTAGACCACTTGGCAGACCCTGTCTGTGGTCGGAGTAGCCCCCTCCTTTAGCTTATAATCCTCAGGAATTTCAAAGAGGGCGTTTATAAGGCTGCTTTTGCCTGCGTTAAACTCTCCCAGGAAGGCTAGGCTTACCTTGTCATCATAAGCCCTCTTTTCTACCTCCTCCAGCTGTGAAAGTAGTGGTTTTATTTTTCCCTTGTCCTCAAGTAGCTCCTCAAAGCGATGCATGTAGTTCCTCAGTTTCCAAAGACAGCTTTTCAGAACCGATAGCTCACCCTGTAGTCTTTGCTGTAGGTCCTGCATTTTTGCCCTCTTTTTACTTGGGATTATAACCTAACAATTACCTTCAACCTGACAAGGTCATTTTGCTAAAATCTTAGCATGAAGTTTTTCATCCTCTCTCTGTTCGGCAAAGACAGACCTGGCATAGTAGCGGGGGTTTCAAAAGTATTATATATGCTGGGCTTGAACCTTGAAGACTCTTCAATGACAAGACTTAACGGCGAGTTTACCATAATGCTTATAGTGGCTTCTGACAGGCATATAACCGCAGAAGATATACTCCAAAACCTTCAAGAGGTAGGGCAAAAGTATGAGCTTTTCATGG
>JAXSPD010000088.1:0-4615 GCA_037926845.1 Candidatus Pampinifervens yunnanense
GATACCACAGCGTGAGCCGTTTGTCAACAGGGAATACAGAGTGCGGCAATGCAACTGCCGCACTCCGTGCGAGACCGCAACCGTTATAGGAACGTGATCACAACCATCGTCTTGGCGCCGGCGTCATATGCTTCCCTTGGTTGATGGTATACCTCCACCTACAAGTCCTACCGCCTGCCGGAGGCTAAGGGCAAAGGACTTAAAGCACGCCTCTGCCACATGGTGGAGGAGTCTCCCCGAGAGAACCCTTATATGGAGTGTGCTTTTGCTCTCCAAAGCAAAGCCTTTGAAAAACTCCCATATGAGTTCAAAGTCGAAGTCTGTTATCTTACCCCTCAGGTTCATGTCCTCGTAGAAAAAGAGTGGCCTTCCCGATATGTCTATGCTTACCATGGCAAGTGCCTCGTCCATGGGCACTATGGCGTATCCGTATCGGTTTATGCCCTTTTTGTCCCCAAGAGCTTGTAGAAAAGCCATACCAAGCACCATGCCCGTGTCCTCCACTGTATGGTGGTGTGAGACATGCACATCACCCTCTGCATAAAGCTCTATGTCAAACCTCCCATGCCTTGCTAGAGTCTCCACCATGTGCGTTAGAAAACCCACTGGCGTTTGCACCTTGTAGTATCCTTCTCCGTCAAGGTTCAGTGTGGCTTCTATCTTCGTCTCCCGTGTCTGCCGGGTAATATGTGCCTTCCTCATTGAGCATGTATTCTACCACAAATTCCCTTATAGCCTCCGCAGGGTCCCAGAAGTAAACCTTTATGCCAAGGTCAAGGAAGTGAAGCCTTCTGAGAAGGGATTGAAGACTCTCAAGGGAGTTCTCCCTTAGGTATTTCTTAAAGTTTAAAAGCTGAAACTTGTGCTTTATATCCACCTCAGATAATGCCTTGTCTGTGTCCCAGCCTTGCTCTATAAGGCTCTTGACGGTGTAGAGCTTTAGTGCATAGTTAACCAATAGGGATAGAGCCTGCAGTGGGTGTGTGCCAGCCCTTAGGAGGGAGTCCAGAGAGCTGAGTGCCTTTTCGTAATCTCTCAAAAACACACCATCCGCAAAATCAAAAAGACTTAGCTCTGGCTCGGCTGGCACTATGGACCTTATATCCTCAAGGGTTAGGTTTTTCTCTCCATAGAGTATGAGTTTTTCTGTCTCACCCTTTAGGGTCATGAGCTGATAGGAGGTGGCTTCCAAAAGGTATTCAAGGGCAGGCTCCTCTATGCTTATGCCCTCCTTCTGAAGTTTGTTTTTCACCAAATCCTTAACCTTTTTCTTGTCCAACTTGCCCGCATATATAACCTCACCCAGCTTGGAAAGGCTCAAAAAGGGTTCTTTCTGAAGCTCCCTTTCGCCCAGCTTGTAGCCCACATAGAAAAAGACCCTTTTACTGCCCATTTTCTCAAGATGTGAAAAAAGGCTTTTGTAGTCCTTTATGCCCCTGAAAAAGTCCTCTGCCCTGTGGACAAAGATGACCTCTTCCCTTGCGAACATACCAAGTGTGCCTATAAGATGAATAAAGTCCTCTAAGCTAAGCTCATCACCCCAAAGAACCCTTACTGGCATCCTCTCTTTGATTTTGTCAATAAGGGCCTTTACCAAATATTCCTCTTCACCATGTATGAGGTTTACTGGCTTTATCTGTCTCTCTTGGAGGTTTTTCTGGTATTCAAGCAGGTTTATCACGAGTGCATAGCCTTGAGGAAGTCCTTGTTGCTTTTGAACTTTTTGAGCTTATCAAGGAGGAACTCCATGGCTTCTATGGGGTCCATGGTGGCAAGGAACTTCCTAAGAACCCATGTCCTCTGAAGCTCCCAATCTTCCAACAGTAGCTCTTCCTTTCTTGTGCCGGACTTTTCTATATTTATGGCGGGGAATATCCTCCTTTCCATGAGCCTGCGGTCTAGGTGTATTTCCATGTTTCCTGTGCCTTTGAACTCCTCGTATATAACATCGTCCATCTTTGAGCCGGTTTCTATTAGGGCTGTAGCTATTATGGTAAGAGAACCACCCTCCTCTATGTTTCGGGCAGCACCGAAGAACTTCTTGGGCCTCTGGAGGGCGGTGGCCTCTATACCACCGGTAAGCACCCTTCCCGTGGGTGGCGTCACTGCATTGGAAGCCCTCCCAAAGCGGGTCATGGAGTCCAAGAGGATAACCACATCCTGCTTTAGCTCCACCAACCTTTTTGCCTTTTCTACCACCAGCTCGGCCACCTGCATGTGTCTCTCTGGGGGTTCGTCAAAGGTGGAGGCTACCACCTCTGCACCCTCTCCCACTATGCGTCGCATCTCTGTGACCTCTTCTGGTCTTTCGTCGATGAGGAGTATGATAAGATGCACCTCGGGGTGGTTTTCTATGAGAGCTTTTGCTATCTTCTGCAATAGCACCGTCTTGCCCGCCTTTGGGGGTGCCACTATCATACCCCTCTGTCCCTTACCTATGGGTGCAATAAGGCTTACCACCCTTGTGGAGAGCTCTGTGGGGGATGTTTCAAGGTTGAACCTCTCTGTTGGGTGGTAGGGTGTGAGCTTTTCAAACTGGGGTCTTGCCTTTAGCACCTCTGGGTCTGGGGGTAGCCCGTTGACGGACTCAATTTTTATAAGGGCTTGGTATTTTTCCTTCTCCTGGGGCGGTCTGGCGAAGCCTATTATGGTATCACCCGTCCTTAGTCCAAACCTCTTTATCTGAGAGGGTGCCACATAGACATCTGTATAGCTGGGCATGTAGTTGTTTTCTGAGCTCCTTATAAAACCGTAGCTTTCCGGTAGTATCTCAAGCACGCCCCTAACAAAGTTAAGACCTTCTTCCTTTGCCTGCACTGTAAGTATCTTCTCTATGAGCTCTTCCTTTCTAAGCCCCGTTACCCTTGAGAGCTCAAGCTCTCTACCAATCCTCTGCAGTTCTTGGAGGGATAGTTTTTTAAGCTCCTCAAGACTGTAGATCTTTTTTTCTTGCACTTGCTCCATACTCAAGAACCTCCTTTATTTTCCTATACAAAACCTTGAAAATATGCCTCCAAGTATATCCTCCGTGCTTACGGTTCCAATGATTTCCTCCAAATAGCTGAGGGCTTCCCTCAAATCAAGCATGAGTATCTCTGGAAATAGGTCTTCTCTCTCCAGCTTATACAGTAAAGATTTTAACACTTCCAGAGATTTTTTCAAGAGGTATTCGTGCCTAAGGCTTATATAAACCTGCATTCCATCGCTTACATGAAGACCGAGCCTTTGAAGAATGAGGTCTTTGAGCTCCTCAAGCCCCTGCTGGGTGCGGGCGCTTACCACCACCGCCTGTGGAAAAGCTTTTAGCACACCCGGATAAGTTCCCATGTCCACCTTGTTGGCCACCACAAGATGCTCAAGTCCTCTCACCATGGAGTATATGCTCATGTCATCTTCTTCAAGGGGTCTGCTAACATCTACAACAAAAAGCACCATGTGGGCTTCCCTTAGCTTCTGTAGGCTTCTCTCCACGCCAATCTTTTCCACAGGGTCCTCCGCACGCCTTATGCCCGCCGTGTCTATTAGGTTTACGGGCACACCCCTTAGTGTAAGGGTCTCCTGAAGGAAATCTCTCGTGGTGCCCGGAAGGTCTGCCACTATGGCCCTTTCTCTACCAAGTAGGGCGTTGAAAAGGGAGGACTTTCCCACGTTGGGCTTTCCCACTATGGCTAAGTTTATGCCCCTTTTTAGGAACTCCCCCGTTTTCACCGTTGAAAGAAGCATCTCTATCTGCTCAACTATGCCCTTTAGAATGCCTATGACCTGAGGCTTTTCAAGGGTTGGTATGCCCTCTTCGGAGAACTCTATGTCCGCCTCCACATAGGCAAGAAGTTCCAAAAGTCTTTCCCTCAAAGAGTTTATTACAGAGGACAGCTCTCCCTGAAGTTGCTTTTGTGCGGACCTTAGGGCAAGCTCACACTTGGCACCTATGAGGTCTGCCACCGCCTCCGCTTGAAGAAGGTCCAGCTTGCCATTTAGGAAGGCCCTCTTTGTAAACTCCCCAGGCTCTGCAAGCCTTATGCCCCTTGAGAGGAAAAGCTCAAGGGCTTTCCTTAGGATAAGGGGGTTGCCATGGAGGAAAAGCTCCACCATGTCCTCGCCCGTGTAGCTCTTAGGTGAAGGATAGAAGATAAGTATGCCCTCGTCCAGCACACCACCCTCTTGGTCTCTTAACTTTACAAAATGGGCATACCTTGGCTTGAGCTCCCCTCTCAGGACGAGCAAGTCCTTTATCTTCTCCAAAACTCCAAGCCCAGAGAGCCTTATGGCTCCTATGGCACTTTCACCAAAGGGTGTGGCTATGGCAACGATGGGTTCCCTTTGCTTTACCATGGGTTTTAGGAAATAACTTATTCAGTCTAAGAGCAGCGTCAAGCCTTTGGCATGCTCTAGGGCTTGCTCAAATTCCTCCTCGTTTATCCTCCTTGAAAGCTTGGGGTATTGGTGAGCCTCGTAGTAGGGCATATACTGGTCCGTTAGGTTGACCGCCATGTGGGGAGAAATTATCCTTAGTTCCTGCATTACTTTGTGTGTTCCCGCAATTTGGTTGGCTACAGATGTCTTACAAGAAGTCCCCTTGTGGCTATGCCCTCCTGGTCCAATTGGGGTTATTCCA
>JAXSPD010000089.1:0-4298 GCA_037926845.1 Candidatus Pampinifervens yunnanense
TCCTCCAGCGTAAACTGAACAGGGGTTGCCATGCACAAGGAGGAGAAAATCAAAGAAACCAAGACCAACCTCACAGCAAACCCTCCTTTTGCATGGCTTCTTTTACCTCTGGCATCTTTCTGGCAAGTTCCCTCAAAACCCTTTCAACCTTCTCCTCTCTTTCCTCAAGCTCTCTACTCTTTTTCATAGCAGGTTCAAGGGCAGTTCTCCTATCCCACATGACAAAACCTATGAGTATACCCATACCACCAAACAATATGCCAAAACCCCAGTAGAGGAAGTTTTTAATATCCTCTACCTGCCTCTGAAGAGCCTTTTGACCTTCCTCCAACCTTATAATTCTTTCCCTATCCTCCAGCGTAAACTGAACAGGGGTTGCCATGCACAAGGAGGAGAAAATCAAAGAAACCAAGACCAACCTCACAGCAAACCCTCCTTTTGCATGGCTTCTTTTACCTCTGGCATCTTTCTGGCAAGCTCTCTAAGAACTCTTTCAATTTTCTCTTCTCTCTCCTCTAAATCTCTTGTCCTCTTTATGGCGGGAGCAAGGGCGGTCCTTCTATCCCATATGACAAAACCTATCAGCGTCATCATCCCCGCAAACAAAACTCCAAAACCCCAAAGCATTATGTTTATCACATCATCTATCCTCCTGTTAGTATCGTCTATCCTTTTGTTAGTATCCTCTATTCTCTGCATAAGAGCCTTCTGACCCTCTTCCAGCCTTATAATTCTTTCCCTATCCTCCAGAGTAAAAGGCACTTCCCTCGCAAGGGCAAAGCCCAACACAAGGATAAAAACTAAGATTAGCCTCACCTTATCACCTCTAGCCTATACTCAATAGGCGCTACCCTGTTTATCATATAGGCTATAGAGCAAGTGCCTGGGTTGTATATGGTTTTGTCGAGGGCTTTTTTCACATCCTCCTCAGATACCTCGCCTTTCACTTTCACAAAGAGGTAAATCTTTGTAAAGACCTTTGGATAGCCTTCTGTTATCCTCTCTGCGTCCGTTTCTATCTCTATATGCTCCGTATGCTTGCCTTCTTTGTGTAAGGCTTCGTAGAGGTGTATACCCACACAGCCCGCTATAGAATGAAAGAGAAGCTCTGGGGGTCTTATGCCCCTGCCTTTGCCACCCACATAGCCGGCCGCATCTATGGCCACCTCTCTGCCAGACTCGCCCGTGCCCACAAAGTGAAAATCTTCTTTTTGGACCACTTTGACCTTCATGCTTGCCTCCTAAAAATAGTGGGTAAATATTATATGTCAAGTTTTCAAAAAGTGATGGTTTTTGTCATAGGAAATTAAAAGGGGAGAGGGAGGCAAGGCATGGGGAGTTTTGATACTTTTATCAATGAATGAATGCGTGTAAAGATAAAGCGTAGGAAAAGGTCCCCGTGGGGGGGACCCTATTAGACTTTATGCAAATATATCTCTGCCATCTGTTCTCCAGACCGCTATCACCGATGGTCTTGGCACTTGCACGTTATCACCATATGGCCATCTGCTATTTGGGTCATTTGTATCTGTTTCTCCCGGGTGTTGTATGGCACAGAAAAAGGTTTTCCAATCATCCGAAAACTCGGGTCCGCATATTTCACAGCCAGGCACTCCAGAAAGGAACATTTTAAATTCTTTAGTAAAGGGATTAAGCACATAGACTCCGTCGTTCTTCTTGAGCCTTGAGGGGCTTGGATTGCCATCTGTGGCTATCCATACGTTTCCGAGCCTATCTATCACAAAGTTGTCTGGTGCAGAAATAGCAGGCGTTGAGGAGCTTGCAGGTTGACCATAAATTATCAACTTATTGTTTTGGTTAGAAGCGTTGGGGTCACCACAAAGTATTGGTATTTGCCACGTGAATGTGGTTGACGCAGGATTACCGTTTGCCTCTTTTATTTCTAACACGTGCCCCATTACATTGTTCGCTCTGGGGTTAGCTCTGTCAGTTCCCGGTTGCCCGCTTGCCCCTCTTCTTTCATTAAAGGTTAGAGCTACCCATGTGCTTTTTGTCAACGGATTCCATTCAACATCTTCTGGTCTGTCCATCTTTGTAGCTCCAAGGGCATCTGCTGCACCTCTGGTATTTATGAAACAAAGGGCTGGGTCGCTCTTAAAAGGTTCAGGAAGGTTTGGATTGGGTGTTATAGCATAAGTGCCATCTGGCTTTTTTTCGCATTTGGCTATAAGTATCCACTCTCCAGTAAGGTCATCCTTGAACTTTGCCACATATAGCTCACCCTCATCAAGAAGGTCCATGTTTGCCTGCCTGTTGTTAGGGTTATATTTACCCTTTGTAATAAACTTATAGACATACTCAAACCTCTCGTCATCACCCATATACATGACTACTCTACCATCTTGTGCTATGGCGTATGTAGCTGCTTCGTGCTTGAACCTTCCGAGGGCTGTTCTCTTCTTAGGCGTGCTGTTGGGGTCCATTGGGTCTACTTCTACCACCCAGCCAAACCTAAAGGCTTCGTTAGGCTCGTCGTTTATATTAAACCTACTTTTACCTGACTCATCTTTTAGGTTCATGAAGCCGTAGTAGGGTGCGAAGCTACCCGGCACGCCATATCTTTGATGTATAGACCTCACTAAGTCATCAGGTATGTTATTCCTATTACCTCCAAAATAACTATGGAAGTTCTCTTCACAGGTTAGCACAGTGCCCCAAGGAGTTTTGCCCGCAGCACAGTTGTTAAGCGTGCCATATACGAAAGTTCCATCTGTGTCATAGTAGGTTTTCATAAGGTCATGACCTCTTGCAGGTCCTGTTATTTCGCATCTGGTAGAGCCTGTTATTCTCCTGTTGTAGCGAGAACCTTTCACATACTCCCAGCTCCCATCTTGTCTTTTTCTTATTTCCACTACAGAAAGACCATGGGCTTCAAGCATAAGCAAAGATTCATTTGCGGTAGGTCTTCCTTGACTTGGTGCACTTCCAGACAGAAAGGGAACAGGAAACATAAGTTCTGGATTGCAGTATTCGTGGTTTACTACAAGGAGGTTTCTACCATCTTGAGTTCTCAAAAAGCCCACAAAGTCGCAGTTATATCCAAAGCATCTTTTCTGACGCTCCACATCATTGGCGTCTGCTCCTTGGGTTCTTATCTTGTTCCAGTCAAGGTTTGGACCATTATCCAATGCATCTCCCCACCTTATCACCACATTGTGATTAAAGCCCTCTGGAAGGGTTATTTTATCTTCGGCGTTGGGATAGATGGTTCTGAAGGTAAGGGGTTGGGGGCTTGCACTGACGCCACCGCCACCACAGGCAAGCAGGGTAAGCCCAGCACCCCCAAAGATAGCAGACTTCAAGACACCTCTTCTGCTCATAGCTCTTGAGAGCACATCACCAAAATACTCAGCCATGTTGAAACCTCCTACGGTGATTTTGGTTTATATCTTAGGTGGGGGTTGTTAAGAAACCGTTAAGGAGCTGTTAAGATTTGGTTAAGAAAACCTCTTGTGTGAAAAAAACTCAACAAAAGGAGAGCTTTCCCCCTTTAGGTAGTCCCTTACAACCCCTGCAGTAATAGGTGCGTGGAGTATGCCATTTCTATAGTGTCCTGTGGCTATAAAGTAGTTTTCTCCAACTTGAAAGATAGGCTTTTCATCAGGTGTAGCAGGTCTATAGCCGTAGAGGGTGTTCATTAATGTAGCCTTAGATAAGGTAGGAACAATGCGTATAGCACCTTCTGAAAGTTGCTTTAAACCTTCAAGGGTGTTGCCACCCATAAAGCCCACATCTTCAGAAGTGGCACCCACATAGAGGTATTTTTCTCTGGGTATAAGGTAAGAAATAGAGGAGTAGTGAACTCTTGAGAGGCTTGCCCCTTTGAGTTTAAGTGCTTGCCCCTTTATTGGATAAACAGGAAGGTCAAAGAGCTCTCTTGTCCAAGAACCTAAGGCAAAAACATAAAAATCGCCTCTATATTCTGACTTAATACCCTTTATGCTTTCTATCTCCTCCTCTTTTTTCATTACGCTGGTTATCTCATCCACCACATAGTCCACACCAAGCCTATTCATAGCAAAAAGCAAAGCATCCATTAGCATCTCTGCGTCCACCCACGCCTCTTCTGTATAGTGTATAAGGGATATAACATCCTTTGACAACTCCTCCCCCTTCTGTAAAAGTTCAACACCATAGCCTGCCCTTTTGTATCTTTCTGCCACTTTGAGAAGTTCCTCCTCTCCTTCTAATACCACCCTGTATATACCCTCTTGCCAAAAGTCAACCCTCTGCTTGGATACATCACTCAAAAGCCTTATGAAATCTGGATACTCCTT
>JAXSPD010000090.1:0-4288 GCA_037926845.1 Candidatus Pampinifervens yunnanense
CAAGCTCCTCCTGAGCCGGGTTTACATCCTGAAACTCATCCACGATAATGTGCTTTAGATTGCCCACCATGCAGGACTCCTTTAACCTTTCAAGAGCCACGTAAACCACTCTGGAAAAGGTCAAAAGTCTGTATTTTTCAAGAAGCTCTTCATACTTTACCAGCTTTTGGTAAAAGTCCGGAGCCTGACTTTCAAGAGCTTTTCTATCTACAAGACTGTCGTATAATACATTTACGGACTTTAGAAATTTATCACAGTTTGATGGATAGTTCTCCATTTCTATGCCCAAGTCCCAGCCATGTTTAAGGACAAAGGCAAACTCTTGCTTGTCATTAAGCAGGTGGTATTCTCCCATCTGGTAATACCTTTCAAGCAAGTCCAAACAGAAGCTGTGTATGGTTCCCACAAACATGTTTCCGACCTCATAAGCCAACTCACTAAGTCCAAGCTCTTCAAGCCTTCTCATAACCCTCAGCTTCATCTCCTCTGCCGCCTTCTCCGTAAAGGTTATGGCTACTATCTCCTCAGGCTTTATGTGGTAGTTGGTCATAAGCCATATTATCCTTCTTACTATGGTCTCCGTCTTTCCAGCACCAGCACCCGCAAGAACCCTTATGTATCGCTCTGGACGGGTCACCGCCATATACTGCTCGTCGTTAAGACCCCTCACAACCTCTTCAAGAAGCTCCATATGGTCTCTCATGGAAAACCCTCCTTAGCCCTTATTTTTCCACCTCAGGAAGCTCTTCTTCTTTCAGGTATTCCCTGAGCCTTTCATATTCTCTTTGAAACTTGGCAAAATACTTCTGAGCCTCTTCTGGCATGCCATACTCTCTGCAAAGTTTTACAGCGGTGTATAGCTCTTGAATATAATCTGTGCAGTTTTCCTTAAGCGTTTCAAAGCTCACATTACCCTCTTTGAAAATTTCTATGTATCGGTTTATAACATGCTCGTAGTATCTGAAGGCTTCACGAAAGTAATGCATAGCACGGCGTTTATAAAAATAGGAGTCTTTACCATGCTCCGCACCCATCATCAAATAAACCCTACCAAGCCTAAGAAAAACCCATATCCTCCCTTCCACAAACCCAAAGTCAGGAAGTTTATACTTGCTCTTTGTAAGGTATTCGTAAATAAGCCTTAGGTCTCCTCCGACCCTTAGAAGAAAGTCAGAGACCAACATGGAAAGCTCCAATATCTCACAACCGTCCTCCTCCTTTTGAAACACATCCTCCATATAGTAGGACAGATGCTCCACATCACCCAGCAGTAGTTTGGTAAGCACTATCTCCCTTGCAGGCTCTGGAGTGGAAATTCTTACCATATCATCTTCTGATATATACTTGGCTCTTATAAAATGTCTCATAGCCAAATCCAACTCTCCCTCGTCCCTCATATACATACCCATGGCAAGATGGTAGTAAACCTGCTTACGCAAACTCTTTGGCATGCTGAGAGTGGCAACTATCTCGTCCCTGGATTTTTTGTCGCCTCTGTAGGTGTAGACCCTCACAAGGTCCTTAAGAGCGATAATATCCTTTGGATTTTTCTCAAGCCTTTTCTTTGCCCTCTCTTCAAGGTATTCATACTTGTAGATGAAAAACTTCTTTATATCCATGGCTACACCTCCTTTACGCAGTATTTTTTAAAATTCCTCCTTTCCAAGTCTTTCCTTTTTATCTTAGGTTCTATAGCCCTTACCAGTTCAAAAACCTTTTCTTTGTTCTCTGTCTCCTGGTATACATCTGCCAAAAGTTCAAATATATTGCAGTGGCTAACTTCCTTTAGCTTTTGGGCTACATGTCTTAAAAGCTCAGCAAGCTTTTCAAGGTATATCTCTGTCTCCTTTGCCCCCTCTGATTTGTATAGCATACGCAGAAAACTCCACAAGATGCGTGCTACGAAGATATCGTAGAGTCCTGAAACTCTCAGAGATGTCCCAGCTTCTTGGGCAATCTTGTCCGCATACTTTTTTGCATCTTCATACTCCTTAAAAATCAAGGCTTGTGCCCATAGGATAAACAGTATGAAGGGCATATTTATAGGACACAAGCCATATCTTTCGTATAAATCAAGGGCATACTTGGCATGCCTGTATAGGCGTGCAGAAAGGGTATGGTAAACAGCCAAAGTAAGAAAAGACAGATAAGCCGGTGCTCTTATATACTCATCCTCTATTTTTTCCAGCTCTTCAAAGATTATATAAGAAAGCTTCTCCACAATAGATTTTCCCTCTTTGATATCCTCTTCCTCTATGACAATCTCCTGCGAGAGCGTAATATGGGTATTATCAAACCTATTCTCCGAAGCGAAACTAGGAAGATTAAGCTCCAACAGGCCGAAAGGCGACCCTCTACTATAAGATATCAGCTTTTGCGAAAGGTGTATCAATGTCTCTGCCTTTTCTTGTGGGTCCTCTATAGCCTGCAAAGCCATGCGGAAGAGATTCGTTGGCAGTTTATCGACAGAATAAAAGGGCCTATCGCCAAAATAAAAGGGCCCTAGGTAATCCATTTCACTTTCAAGAGAAGCCCAATACTCCACAAGGCTAAGGGCAAGCTCTCTTGCGGTCTCTGCCTTCATAAATCCCGTAGTCTCTGCCATTCCAAAGGCTATGCTAAGGTAAGTGAGTGCCTTCTTATAGCGAGATTTCTTTTCTAAAAACTCAAGAGGACCCACATACAGGTCTTTATCCTTCTTTTTGTGAATGGAGATATCCCTTTCATATAGACCCTTTATGAAGTAATAGGCTATAACTTCCTCCTTTGTTGTGGGCTCTGGCATTTTCTTAGGCAGTTTTTTCAAAAGGTGTTCGTAGTTGCCTAAATAAAGGTTTGCATAAAGAAAATCCTTTAGGTTTATAAGGTTTACCTCTTTAGCTTTGAGTTTTTTCTCTGCTTCTTTAGCTATTTTAATGTATTTTAAATTAGGTTTAAAGGCAAGTTCTTGCATTGGAAGCCTCCTTATGCCCCTCTTAGTTTCTTCCTGTATAGCTCTGCCTCTTCTTGCTTGCCCATTTCTTTATAAACATCCGCAAGCATCTTTCTGACCTTTGCAAGGTTCAAAAGCCATTCCGTGTCTTCATTGTTTCCATCATCCAGATAACTTTCAATAATCTTCTCCGCTTCTGTGAGATACTGCTCCGCCTCTTTTAGGTAATACTGTTGAAACTTTGAGTATTCATAGACTATACTGCCAAGGTGATACAGGGCTTTGTGCAAAAGTTTTTCTTCTTCGTCATTTTCTAAGTAATACCTGACAGCTTTTGTAAGCTGTTCGTATGCGGTGGCTTTTGCGCCTGTCTCCGCATGCAGTATTCCTGCGTGCAGTCTACACCAAGCCACAAGCTCCTTATCACCGCTATTTTTGGCAATTTCAAGAGCACCCTTCAAAGCGGTTGATATGATTTTCTTTACCTTCTGCTTTTGCCTACTCTCTCTTAATTCCTTCATAATTTCAAAGAGAGTCATCGCACTGCCCACAATGAAACGCACTCTATCCTCTGGATTTTGCCAATAGTCAAGTATGTCTGCGAACTTAATCATGTCCTGAAAAAGCTCACTGACCATTTCCAGCTCAAGATAGAGCACAGAAGAGCTATAAGCGTAGTATAGGGCTTCTGGACCTTCGCTGGCTAGCCCTATACCTATCGCAAGGCAAGCATACAGCAGTGGAGTGAATTCTTGGTGCTCTACCAAATGTTCATAGAACCCAAGGTTTGAGTAGTATATGACCTTATAGTTCCTCATCCTATAGAAAAATATTCCACAGGATGAGGTTTCGCAGGCAAGGGGACTATAAGCTCCCTTGTGAACCGCAGAAGAACATTCCTCGCACCTACTATGTCCGCATCCTCCTCATACCCACACCGTAGGCACTTGAAATGTTCCCCACTACGGTTCAACTTATCCTGATATCCACACTCAGGACAAGTCCTGCTTGTGTATTGTGGTGGAACTATGTGATATTGGACGCCAGCTACCTCACATAGCTCCTTTATCCTCTTTAGAACATACCCATACAACCAGTGGTTAAACCTCCTGTTTACCACCCTACTCCATACCCCACTTTTACCCTTCTTCAAATTCTTTAATCCTTCAAGCACTGGAGAAAAACTGCCATCTATCACCTTCTTGAGTATCCTGTTTATCTCTGTCTTTAAATAGTGCTTCGCCCTTTTCCACCTTCTTGAACCTTGCTTTTTAGGTTCTATCCTCTTTTCTATAACTTCCTTGACTTCCCTTCCAAAAACTTCTCCTTCTGATGTAGCGATTAACTTCCTGTATC
>JAXSPD010000091.1:0-4250 GCA_037926845.1 Candidatus Pampinifervens yunnanense
ACCAACACGCCGCGCTCCTCACCAGAAGGTGAGGATGATGATATAGTCTACCCTCTGGGAAACCAGAGATAAAGGTGAACAGGCTAATCTCCCCCGAGAGCCCACATCGACGGGGAGGTTTGGTACCTCGATGTCGGCTCCCCCCATCCTGGGGCTGAAGCAGGTCCCAAGGGTTGGGCTGTTCGCCCATTAAAGGGGGACGCGAGCTGGGTTCAGAACGTCGCGAGACAGTTCGGTCCCTATCCGCCGCGGGCGCAGGAGTCTTGAGTGGGTCCGTCCTTAGTACGAGAGGACCGGGACGGGGCAGGCTCTGGTGTACCGGTTATCTCTCCAGAGGTAGCGCCGGGTAGCCATCCTGCTACGGGATAAGCGCTGAAAGCATCTAAGCGCGAAGCCCACCACAAGATAAGGACTCCCTGAAGGGCCCTGGAAGACTACCAGGTTGATAGGCAGCAGGTGGAAGCTCCGCAAGGGGTGTAGCCGAGCTGTACTAATAGCCCGTTCGACTTGCACACCCACAGGAAGGAAAACCTATTGAGTTGCTTCCCTCGGGACCATAGCGGAGGGGAAACACCCGGTTTCCATTCCGAACCCGGCAGTTAAGCCCTCCAGCGCCGATGATACTGTGCTGGGCGAACGGCACGGGAAAGTAGGTCGTCCCGGGGGTTTATAAACCTTCCGCAAGATAGGTCTTTAAAAGAACCTTGAACATCTTGCCATGATTTTTATACCTCAGGTGTAAAAGCTCATGGACTATTATTTTGTCTGCTTCTTCTTTGTTAACTTCCAGCACCAAGGGGTCAAAGGTTAACCTGCCTTTGCTTGAACAACTTGCCAGCTTGTTTTTCATCCTCCTTACATGCACCTCCTTGAGTTTGTCTTCCACTTTGAGTTTCTCAGCCCAGAGGTATACCCTTTCTTTAAATTCCTGAATGGTCATGCCATCTTTTCATAGTGTGTATTATCTCCTCTGCCATGTGCGTTGCATTTGGGTTTAATCTTGGCTCAAGGACTCGGATTATTTCCCTAAGGAGAGCTCTCTCGTGTTGGTTGCTTCTTAGCCAATGGGGGTATTTGGAAAAGAGGTCCTTTATGAGCTGTGCCTTCTGAAGGGCTCTTTGCACTTGCCAACCTTGGAGTATGATGTATATGGTATAGGTTTGAGGCGACATACTTTTTTCTTGACGCTCATCTTCAATCAGTTGGTATTTTTCTTCTATCTCTTCCAACTTTTTTAGGACTTCTACAGTTTTTTCCTGACCTTCCTTGTATTTTTCTATCACCCTTTGGACTTCGTCCGCAAGGGACAGAGCATAGGGCTTTTCTTTTGCTTCCTCTACAAACAAGTTCCAAAGTTTTGTTGAAAGGTTATAGACCCGCTCTGCATCGGATTGCTTTTCTCCTCTAAGAGCTCGCAAGCTCTCTTCGTCAATTCTGTAGGTGCTGGTTATCTGGACTATTTCTCCCTGCTTTATATGACTTCTTACGAGCTCTGCCACCTTTTTCTCCACATCCTTGTATACATTTAACTCTCTGTCGTAAAAATTTCTTACCATTCTGTAGAGTTTGGTCAAGGTTTCAAGGGTGTTGAAATAAGGTCCAAAAAAGGTGTCTGGCGAGAGGATGATGTATATGTCCATAACTTCCCTCATAAATTCGTAAAACCTCTCCCTAAGGCTGTCATCCCTAAAGTATTCCACCACAAGCTCCGCAAGCTTGTCCTGGGAGTATTGGCTGGCTAACAGCTCCTTTAATCTTGGAAAGTCTGCAAACTCCATCAAATGTCTAAATCTATCCTTTAGTTTTTCAAGGTCGTAAACCACTCCCTCCACATCTGCTGAGTCAAAGGCGAGAGCCTTCTCAAGATTTGCAAAGATACCAACAAAGTCCACTATCAACCCTGAGGGTTTTCTGTTGCCTTCTCTGTCTTCGTAGGGTCTGTTAACCCTTGCTATGGTTTGAAGGAACACATGGTCCCTCATGGGTTTGTCAAGATACAGACAGTAAAGAATGGGTGCATCAAAGCCAGTAAGCAGTTTATTGGTGACGATAAGTATCTTAGGGTTTTTCTTAGGGTCCCGAAAGCTTTCTCTTATGCGATGCTCCTCCTCTTCTGTGAGATAATACTCCCTCATAAAGTCTGGGTCCTTTGGGTTCTGGCTATAGACCACTGCAGAATACTCTGGAGGCAGATGCTTGTCAAGCTCTTTTTTGTAGAGGGCACAAGCCTCACGGTCCACAGCTACAAGAAAAGCCTTGTAGCCTAGTGGTTCCACATGCTCCCTGTAGTGCCTTGCCACATACTCTGCAACCTTTTCAATCCTGTGGGAGCTCTTGAGAGCATTCTTGAGGTTTACTGCCCTGTCAAGTATTCTGTCCAATACCTCCACATCGCTTATACCTTCTGCTTCCTTTAGTTCCAGAAACTCCCTCTCCAAAAGCTCCCTCTCCAGAAGTAGGTCGTTGGGTGCAAAGGAGTAGTGAAGCGGTAGAGTGGTGCGGTCTGCTATGGACTCTGCTATGCTATACTTGTCCAGATAGCCATGGGGTGGGTCTTCCCTTCCAAATATGAAAAAGGTGCTTTTACCCCTATCTATGGGCGTGCCAGTAAAGCCTATGTAGGTGGCATTTGGCAGTGCGCTCATTAGACGGTTGCCAAGCTTTCCGGAGGTGCTCCTGTGGGCTTCGTCAATAAGGACCATTATGTTCTTTGAGGTGTTTATGTTAGGGGGCGTATCTTCAAACTTGTGTATGGTGGAGACTATTATGCCCCTTGTGCCTTGTATTAGGAGTCTTTTCAAATCCTCTGAGGTCTCTGGAAGTTCAACCTCAAGCCCCAAAGCCCTAAAGTTTGCAAAAAGCTGTTTCTCCAGCTCAATCCTATCCACCAGCACCAGTACGGTAGGGTTCTCAAGCTCTGGGTCTTCTATTAGCCTTCTTGCAGAGGTTACCATGGTGTAGGTTTTGCCAGAGCCCTGGGTGTGCCATACGAGCCCCCTTCTTTTGTCCTCCTTTGCCCTCCTTAGTATCTTGCCAACTGCACGCACCTGGTGAGGACGCAGAACTACCTTCTGCAGACTTCCATCCCTTTCTGGAAAGAGAACATACTCGGTCAAAAGCTCCACCAAGCTCTCTGGCTGGAAAAAGGACTTTACAAGCTCTTCAAAGCCCCCACCCCTTTCCTCCTTCCAGTTGTAAAGATCCTTAAGGCTTGTGTTCCAAGTAGCACCATACATAAAGCTGTAGAGGTGCGTAAGCACGAAAACCTGCTCAAGGACAAGAAGCTGAGGACAAGCCCTGTGATACTGCACCACTTGGTCAAAGGCTTGCTCAATGGCTCCAATCCTATGGGGGGCTTTTGCTTCCACAAAAGCCACCGGCACGCCGTTTATGAAAAAGACAATATCCTGCCTTATATCCCTAAAGCCATTGCTAAAGCTAAACTCTTCTACCAAATGAAACTGGTTGTTGTGTATGTTTTTGGTATCTATGAGCCTTATGTTTCTGTTTCTTCTCTCTGACGCCACATAAACCGCTTCCTTACCCTTTAGGAACTTCCATGCCCGTAGGTTTCCATGAATGTCTGTCCTTAGTCCTTCAAGTTCCCTAAGAACACGGTGAGCTTCTTCCTCTGAAAGAAAGGGGTTTAGCTCCATGAGTTTTGGCAAAAATATGCCTTCCAGGATAGCCTTGGTGTTGTTTTGCCGGAGTGTTTTTAGCTCCTCGGGACTTATATACTTCCAACCTACTGCTGTCGCATACCTTATGAGAGGCTCTTGCACTGTCCTTTTTTCAGAAAACATCATTCCCCCATCTTAATTCTTATTTTGCCACTCATTAGGTTATGTAGCAAGCTCTTAAAGAGGTTCTCAAGAGCCTTTTTGCGCTCTTGCTCCTTTTGTATTTTTTCGTCCACAGCTTGCAAAATGCGAGCTATTTCTTTCTGTTCTTTAAGGGGTGGGAGGGAAATATTTTCACTGTTTATAAAATCTATAAACTTAAAATTACGGATACCTGTTGTTCTTCGCTCATACAGTCGTGTCCTACCCTGTATATATAGGTATTGCCAGTATCTGTAGAAGAATTCTGGATGGGTTAATTCCATGTTAACCCTAATCCTTTTTACAAAATTTGAGAAACAAACTGGATTAAGCCTTTCAACCTCCGCTCCTCGGGGGACACCGAGCTTTTGGCCCACCTTTGGGAGGAGCACGGGAAAGCTCTGCTCTCGCACCTGCGGGGGATGTTCG
>JAXSPD010000092.1:0-4083 GCA_037926845.1 Candidatus Pampinifervens yunnanense
GTACCACCAACACCAGGAGGATCATAGACAGTAGCCTTCTCAAAGCCCCTCTTCTTTAATCCTTCTACTATCTTGTTAGCTCTCATGAGCATCTCGCTCTTTACACCAAAGTGAAGCGCGTTGGTGGGACAGGTTTTTACGCAGGCAGGTTCAAGTCCGGCGGAAACCCTGTCTACGCAGAAGTTGCACTTCCAAGGCTTGTTGTTGGCATCATACCTCGGAATATCAAAAGGACAGCCAGAGAGGCAGAACTTACAGCCTATGCACTTGGAGTGATCAAAGTCCACTATACCGTTCTGATACTGAATTACGGCACCCGGTGAAGGACAAGCCTTTAGACAGCCAGGGTCTCCGCAGTGCATACACTGGTACTTGGTGATAAACCAAGTTACTCCCTTTTCTGTTTCACCCTCTTGGAATCTCATGTACATGAAAAGGTCCGGCAGGAGTCCCGGACCAGACTCGTATCCAGCAAAGAACATCTTCTTACTCTCCCCGTGAGGGTATATGGGTGGTTTGAGGTCGTGCCACTGGGTACAAGCTGCCTCACAACCTTTACATCCTATACAGCTTGAAATGTCCACCAGTATTGAGAGCGTATCCGCCTGCTTAATGTTGGGATCTGGAAGCTTAGAAGCAGAAACTCTCTTTAAACCAAGCCCAACAGTTCCTTCTGTGGTTACGGTGCTCATCTCTTACCTCCTTAAGCTTTTACCTTCTCTATGTTGCACAAAAAGCCCTTGTACTCAGGCGTTTGGGAGTTAGGGTCCCAAACAAAGGGTGTTGTAAGGTTGGCAAGGGAACCCTTCACTATCCCTTCAAAGCCCCAGTGTATGGGGATACCCACCGTGTAAACCTTCTTACCGTTTACCATAAGAGGTTTTATCCTTTTGGTAGGTATGGCATGGGCTTCTACAGAGCCTCTTGCGGTAGAAACCCTTACAAGGTCACCCATCTTTATACCGAGCTTTTCAGCCAGTTCTTCGGGGAGCTCTACAAACATCATGCTCATGAGGGCGGAAGTGCCGTATATGTGTTTGGTCCAGTAATGGAAGTGCTCCACAACCCTATAAGTGGTGCCAACATATGGAAACTTATCGGGCGTTCCAAGAAGGTCCACATCTGACTTGTAAACCTTAACCACAGGGTTATGGGAGGTTTTGGGATGGAGCACATTCTCAACGGGCGATTCGTAAGGCTCGTAGTGTTCTGGGAAAGGACCGTCCACCAATGCTGAAGCGAAGAGCCTTCCCCTGCCTTCCGGAAGCATGATAAAGGGTCCGTATTCGGGAGGCAGGTCGGGTTTTATGTCAGGCACGTCATAACCTACCCACTTTTGCTCCTTCTCGTTCCACCATATGTACTTCTTCTTGGGACTCCAAGGTTTGCCGGTAGGGTCTGCGGATGCTCTGTTGTAGAGTATGCGCCTGTTGGCAGGCCAGCTAAAGCCGTATCCTGGGTACACACCAAGCCCCGAAGGGTCCGAAAGGTCCGTAGACTTTGCCCTGTTGCCCGACTGAGGGAATACGCCAGAGTACAGCCACATACCGCACGCGGTGCTGCCGTCATCCTTGAGAACGGCAAATCCCGGCACCCTCTCGCCCTTTTTGGCTACCACATTACCCTTGTCATCCGTTATGTCCGCAAGAGCATAACCGTTCATTTCGTGAAGCACCTCTTCTGCAGTGGGATAGTAAGGGTTCTTAAAGTTCCAGGTTAGATGGAGGATGGGGTCCGGGAACTTGCCACCTTCCTTCTGATAGATAGACCTTATCCTCATCCACAGCTGACCTATTATCCAGTACTCGTCTTTTGCATCACCCGGTGGGTCAAGGGCTTTGTACTTCCACTTTATAGTCCTTCCACTGTTAGTATAAGAGTTTTCCTTTTCCGCAAAGATAGCTGAGGGAAGCAGGAAAACTTCAGTTTTAACGGTTTCCGGGTTTGTGTGATGCTTCCAGAAGGCTGCCATTTCTGTCTCAAAAGTGTCTATTACCACCATCCACTTGAGCTTTGCCAAACCGTCCGCAGTTTTCTTAACATTGGGATTGCTTGCCAGTATGTTCATACCTACGGAAACCATACCCTCCATTTTACCCTTGTACATCCTGTCAAGTATTTCGCTCATGTCTATGAGCTTTTCCATCTTGGGAAGGTAGTGGTAGGCAAACTCATTTTCCGGCGTTGCAGCATCTCCAAACCAGGCTTTGAGCAGACTTACATAGAACTTGCCGTAGTTGGACCAGTAATTCATAGAGGTATCTATAGCTTTTGGTGTGTTGGCGTCTATGTGTTCCTTTAGTGTTTGCTCATTAGCCTTTGGAGGCTTTAGGTAGCCTGGTAGGAATCTCCCTTCTCCTGCGAGGTCTGTCATACCCTGCACATTGGAGTGACCCCTAAGGGCGTTTATACCACCTCCTGGTACACCGATGTTTCCGAGCAGTAGCTGAAGTATAGCCATAGAACCTATCACCTGAGTACCCCAAGAGTGGTGCGTCCAGCCAAGAGCGTATAGGTGAGTCATGGACTTATCAGGAGCTCCTGTTTCTGCCACAAGCTTTGCCACCTCAAGGAACTTCTCTTTGGGAACTCCGGTTATCCTCTCCACCACCTCAGGTGTGTACCTGGAGTAAAACTGTTTGAGGAGCTGGAACACACATCTGGGATGCTCAAGGGTCATATCCTTTTTGGCTTGCCCCTTCTCGTCAAGCTCATAGCCCCACAGAGACTGGTCATACTTTCTTTTCTCAGGGTCGTATCCGGAGAATAGACCCGTGGCAGGGTCAAAGTTGTAAGTATCCTTCACTATGTAAGCAGCATTGGTGAAGTGTTTGATATACTCTTCGTTGTACTTCTTGTTCTGTATCACATAGTTTATGAGACCACCCATAAAGGCTATGTCAGAGCCAGGTCTTATTTGGACAAAGACATCAGACACCGCAGCTGTTCTGTTGAACCTTGGGTCTATGCAGATAATCTTGGTTCCTTTCTCGTGCCTTGCCTTAATTGCCCACTTAAAACCGCACGGGTGGTTCTCCGCAGGATTTCCCCCCATTACCAATATAAGGTCTGCGTTCTTTATATCCATCCACCCGTTGGTCATGGCTCCTCTTCCGAATCTTGCGGCCAAACTGGCCACCGTTGGAGCGTGTCACACTCGCGCCTGCGTCTCTCGTGCGACAAGCCCCAGAGCTACACCCGTCTTTACCCAGAGGTATCCCTCCTCGTTACCCAGCGTGCTTCCCACAATCCAGGCTATGCTCTCACACCTGTTTACAACCCTGTCCTGCTCATCTTTTTCTATAAAAGTCCTGTCTCTGGTGTCTTTGATGAGTTTGGCTATTCTGTTTAGAGCTTCGTCCCAGCTTATTTCTTGCCACTCCTTTGCACCCGCAGGTCTGTAAAGGGGCTTTGTAAGTCTCTGAGGTGAGTTTACAAAGTCTTTTAGAGTTGCACCTTTGGGACAGAGTGTCCCCCTATTTACAGGGTCATCGGGATTTCCTTCCACATGAACCACCCTTGGTTTCACATTCATGGCACCGTCGGTAAGCGTATATATGAGAACTCCGCAGGATACGGAACAGTAAGGGCATATACTTTTGGTCACATTAGCCTTGGCTATCTTAAGCTCTCTAACTCTTGCGTAGGCAGGCTTGAGGTCAAAGCCAAGACCCCCCACCAGCCCAGCGCCTATTGAAGCTCCCGAAAACTTTAAAAAGCTTCGCCTCGTGAGTTCCATGCCTTCTACCTCCTCGTTGATAATTTACAACTTCAAGCTCTCTTTTTACTTTGAAATTTTCAATGAGAAAATAGCGAGTATTTCAATATCAGGATATGCTTAAAATGGAAATAAACTCCTCAACTGGCAGTGGTTTGCTAAAATAAAATCCCTGCACATAATCGCATCCCAGTTCCTTCAGGATTTCCAGCTGGCTTTTTCTTTCTACCCCCTCCGCCACAGTCTTTATTTTTAGAGACTTTGCCATGTTTATAATGGCGAGCACTACTTTCAAGGTCTTCTCATCTTGGTCAATGAGCTTTATAAAAGACATGTCTATCTTTATGTAATCCACGGGAAGCTTA
>JAXSPD010000093.1:0-3962 GCA_037926845.1 Candidatus Pampinifervens yunnanense
GTGACGGTCACTGGCAATACCTCTGTAATAAGAGAGGAGCATTTTGAGAGGATGAAAGACGGTGCCATTATCTCCAACGCTGGACACTTCAATGTGGAGATAGACATAGAGGCTCTTGAAAAGTTAAGTGCGAGTAAAAGGGAGATAAGACCCTTCGTGGAGGAGTATAGGCTCAAGGATGGTAGAAGGCTCTATCTTTTGGCACAGGGAAGGCTTGTGAACCTTGCCAGTGCGGAGGGTCATCCTGCGTCAGTGATGGATATGAGCTTTGCCAACCAAGCCCTCTCTGCGGAGTATATACTAAGGAACCACAAAGACCTCAGGAAGGATGTTTACAGAGTGCCAGAGGAGATAGATAGGGAGGTGGCATTCCTCAAGCTAAGGAGTATGGGCGTGGAGATTGACCAGCTTACCCCCGAGCAGGTTAAATATCTTTCCTCTTGGGAGTTTGGCACATAGTTTATAATATTGTGTTCCTTGAAGGAGGTTTAGAAATGGCAAGGTGTTATGTTTGTGGAAAGACCACCAAGTTTGGAAAGAGCGTAACCTTCTCCGCAGAGCAAAACTCAAGGACCTTCAAGCCCAACCTACAGAGGGTAAGGATTGTCCTTGAGGACGGAAGCGTAAAGAGGGTCTATGTGTGCACCAAGTGCCTTAAGGCGGGCAAGGTGGTAAAGGCAGTTGCGGTCAAGGACTAATGCCTATAAGGTTTCTTACCGCTGGCGAGTCGCACGGAAGGTCCTTAGTCTGCATACTTGAAGGTATCCCTGCCAATCTATCCATCTCTTCAGATTACATAAACAAAGAGCTACAAAGAAGACAGAGGGGCTACGGCAGAGGAGGGAGGATGAGGATAGAGAGCGACCGAGTGGAGTTTCTCTCCGGAGTGCGCTTTGGCAAAACCCTTGGAAGCCCCATAAGTATGGTCATATGGAACAGGGACTGGGAAAACTGGCAAGAGAAGATGGCATACGAGGGAGAGCCACCAGAGAACGTGGTGCCCTTTGTAAGACCTCGCCCGGGGCATGCGGACCTTGCAGGTGGCATAAAGTATAACCAAAAGGACCTCAGGAACATCCTTGAAAGGGCTTCTGCCAGAGAAACCGCCTCAAGGGTTGCGGTGGGTGCGGTATGCAAAAGGCTGTTGGAGGAATTTGGCATAAGGATAGGTAGTTATGTGGTAAGTATAGGGAGGCTAAAGCCAGAAATAAGGGAAGAGGACCTTCTCAAAAGGCACGAGCTTGCAGAGCTTTCTGAACTGCGCTTCCCAGACCCATCAAAGGACCAAGAGTTTAGAAGCTTTATCGACGAAGCAAAGGAGAAGGGTGAAAGCCTTGGTGGTATCTTTGAGGTCTTTGCCATAGGTGTGCCACCAGGGCTTGGAAGCCACATTCAGTGGGACAAACGCATAGACGGACGAATAGCACAAGCCATGATGAGCATACAGGCTATAAAGGGTGTAGAAATAGGGCTTGGCTTTGAGAGTGGCAAACTATATGGCTCTGAGGTGCACGACGAGATTGGCTGGTCAGAGGAGCTAGGATACTTCCGCTACAGCAACCATCTTGGAGGAACGGAGGGTGGCATCACCAACGGCATGCCCATTCTTGTCCGGTGCGTTATGAAGCCCATACCAACCCTTACAAAACCTCTTAGAAGCGTAGACCTGCGGACAAAGGAGGAGGTAAGGGCGGGAAAGGAAAGAAGCGATGTGGTGGCGGTGCCCGCCGCCTCCGTGGTGGGCGAAGCCATGCTTGCCATAGTGTTAGCGGATGCCCTGCTTGAGAAGCTAGGCGGGGACTTTATGGAAGAGATAAAGGAACGATTTGAGAGGTATCTTCGGCATGTCAAAGATTTTTGAGGAGGTAGGAAGGGCGACTATCCTTACCCTTTGGGGTCTTTACTTTATCTTCAGAAGACCTCCAAAACTAAGGCACTTTATAAAACAGCTTGCATACCTTGCCTCCGAGACGGTGCCGGTGGTGGTAATTACATCCCTCTTTTCTGGAGGCGTAATAGCCCTTCAGACCTACAGCACCTTTCAACGTTTTAACGCAGAGTTCCTCATAGGTGCAGTGGTAGCCATATCCATGGGAAGGGAATTGGGTCCTGTGCTTGCCTCCCTTATGGTGGTGGCAAGGGTAGGCTCAGCCATGACTGCCAACATAGGCACCATGAGGATAACGGAGCAGATAGATGCCCTTGAGGTAATGGGTATAAACCCCAAAAGCTACCTTGTGTCTCCAAGGCTCTTTGCGGGCATTGTGGGCGTTCCCATGCTTGTGTTAATAGCAGATATATCTGGTATAATAGGTGGCTGGTTTGTGGCGGTAAAGCTCTTTGGAGTAAACGAATACCTCTTTTGGGAAAAGATGAAAGACCTTGCGGAGCTTTACGACTTTGTTGGTGGTCTCTACAAGGCGGTCTTCTTCGGCTTTATCATCTCTGCGGTAAGTTGCTATTTTGGATACTACACAAAGGGAGGGACAGAAGGCGTGGGAAGGGCTACCACCAACAGCGTGGTGACCTCTTCCATGCTGATTCTTATATCTGATTACTTTTTGACCGCCCTTATCTTCTGATAAAATATTCACCAAAAGGAGGGAAGTTGATGAAAAGATTTTTCTATGTAATACCCCTGTTGGGGACCTACCTTTTCTCTTGTCAGAACCTTCCCTTTGGGAATGTATGTGCTAATAAGGATCTAATGCAAGAAGTAAGACTCCAAACTGCTGCGCACATATGGGCCATAGAAAACCCAGGTGAAGCCCTTGCAACGGTCCTTTTTGGGGGGTTTACTGCTCTTGCAGAAGGCACAGATAAGTTTGAAAGAGAACTTGTGAGCAAGATAAAGCCTATTGAGGATGCCCTTCAGCTAAAGGATGTGTCAAAACCAACAAAATTATCGGAAGGACAATATCAATGTAGTGCACTTTTTACTTACAAAGATAAAAGAATAGCAGTTCTATACAGTATGAAACGTTTCCATTCGGGGAAGGATACCGTATATGAGGTAAAGTTGGACGATATTAAGCTAGTAAGATGAACCTCAGCAGATGGAAAAAAAGGATAGAGGAGAGGCTCAGAGAGCTTTTAACGCCCTTTGAACCAGAGCTTCTCTACCAAGCTATGTCTTATTACCTTTTCCAAGAGGGCAAACGCATAAGACCCCTCTTTTTATGTGCGGTATGCCATGCCCTTGGGGGTAATATAGAGGATGCGGTCACTGTGGGCTGTGCGGTGGAGATGGTTCACAACTATTCACTTATCCACGACGACCTTCCTGCCCTAGACAACGATGCCTTGCGTAGAGGCAAGCCCACCTGCCATATAGTTTTTGGCGAAGACCTTGCCATACTGGCGGGCGATGCCCTTCTTACCTATGCCTTTGAGGTGCTCTCAAAAAGAGAAAACTTTCATAGTCTTGAAGAAAAAGAGCTTTTACTACTTGTGAAAGCGCTTGCCAAAAGCTCGGGCCTTGAGGGCATGGTGGGAGGGCAGGTGATGGATATAAGAAGGCTCTCCTCTCAGGAAGAGATAAGTTTGAAGAAGACCGCAAGGCTCTTCTCCTTTTGCTTTGTGGCAGGGGGCATAGTAGCCAAAAGGTTGGACCTTCTCCAAGCCCTTGAAGACCTCGGGCTAAAGGTGGGATTGCTCTTTCAGATGGTGGATGATTGGAAGGATAAGGACGGCTTTTATCTTTACTATGGTGAAAACCTATGGAAAAATATAGAGCTTTTTAAGGAGGAATGTATTCACGTAGCTGAAGTTATGAATATGAGAACAGAAGAATTCTTAGGGCTTGTGGAACTCATTACTGGCGGAGGGGGAGGGATTCGAACCCCCGGTGGGCTGTAAACCCACTGGTGATTTCAAATCACCCGCCTTCGTCCACTCGGCCACCCCTCCTACGAAGGATTATATTATAGCTTTATCTTCCCTTCCTTCAACTCCCTCCTTAG
>JAXSPD010000094.1:0-3862 GCA_037926845.1 Candidatus Pampinifervens yunnanense
GCTCTTGTCCTAATGCTTTTTGTTATCACCTTGGCAAAGGAAGTGCCTTTTACTCAGGAAGATAGGGATAGGCTTAGGAATGTGGAGCTCAAGGTAGAAAGGCTGGAAGAGGGTCAAAAACACTTACAAAAGCAGATAGACGAACTTAAAAGGGATACTCAGAGACAGTTTGACGAATTAAGAACCTTTCTTTATTGGGGCTTTGGTATATTGTTTGGAGGTATGGGCATTCTCATAGGCTTTGTCATATGGGACAGGAGGACTGCGGTTGAGCCTGTGGCAAGGAAGATTAGAGAGATAGAGGAAAGGGAAGAAAAGTTGGAGAAAGTTATGAAAAAACTTGCCAAAAAGGACCCTGAGATAGAAAAAATATTAAAGGAAGAAGGTATCACTTAGGAGGCAAACATGGAGTATGTGTTGGCTTTTTTAGTCCTTATAGGTGTGCTCATATGGTTTCATGAGCTTGGGCATTTTCTAATAGCAAAGCTCTTTGGTGTCAAGGTGGAGATATTCTCCATAGGCTTTGGTCCTGTGCTTTTAAGCAAAAAGGTAGGAGAAACGGAGTATAGGGTCTCCGCACTACCTCTTGGGGGCTTTGTAAAGCTCTACGGTGAGGAGGAGGTGGTTCAAGACAAAAGAGCCTTTTCCTCAAAACCTAACTGGCAGAAGATACTTATAGCCTTTGGTGGTCCCCTCTTTAACTTTATACTTGCGGTTCTGCTCTTTGCCTTCCTTGCTATGGTGGGCAAACAGGTTCCAAAGTATGTTTACGAAAAGCCAGTGGTAGGTCACGTGGCAGAAAACAGCATAGCTCAGAAACTTGGCATAAGGGAAGGGGACCTTATACTGGAGATAAACTCCAAAAGGGTGCAAAGCTGGAAAGACGTGGAGAGTGCGGTCTTTGAAAATATACTTAGCAAAAGCTGGAGTGTAAAGGTAATAAGGGACGGAGAGGAAATAAACCTATCTGTAAAGGACAGCATAAGTAGGTCTTCTGGCTTTGGTGCGGAGCCATGGCTTCCGGCGGTGGTTGGCAGAATTGTAGAGAATAGCCCTGCCTTTCAGGTGGGCTTGCAGCCAGGAGACAAGATACTAAAGGTTAACGGTCGTGAGGTAAAGGGATGGTATGACCTTGTAAAGGCTATAAGGGAATCCGGGGACAAGCCAGTAGTGCTCCTAGTGCAGAGGGGAAATTCCATAGAAGAAAAAACCGTTATTCCAAAGATGGACCAAAGAACGGGTATTCCCCTTTTGGGTATATCTCCCTATGTGGAGAGGGTAGAAAGTAAAGAGCCACCCTTGCAAGCCTTCCTTGACGGAGTTCACAGAACATACATGCTGAGCCTTCTTTCTTTGAAAGCTCTATGGAGCCTTATTACTGGTGGTTTGTCCATAAAGACCCTTGGCGGACCCATAGCCATAGCCCAACTGGCGGGTGAGTCTGCACAGCAAGGCATACTTCCCTTCATAGGTATGATGGCTTTTATCTCTGTTCAGCTTGCCATATTTAACCTTATACCCCTTCCTGTTCTTGATGGTGGTCTTATACTCCTTTTCCTTATGGAATCTATAAGGAGGAAACCCTTTTCTCCAAAATTTAAGGAGTTGTGGGTAAGGGCTGGCTACGCTGTAATAATAGTGCTGGCAGGATTTGTATTGATAAACGACATACTTAGAATTCTAAGCGGCGGGAGGTTCTAAAAGGGCCTCCCTGGCACCTTCTCCCAGTCCTTTAAGAAAAGCTCAATACCCTTATCAGTAAGAGGGTGCTGGAAAAGCTTTTTCATTACCTCAAAGGGCATGGTGCATATGTCCGCACCTATGAGAGCTGCCTCCACCACATGCATGGGATGTCTCACACTGGCGACGATTATCTCCGTGTCCACTATATCGTAGTTGTCAAATATCTGCTTTATATCCCTTATGAGCTTCATACCATCGCTTGCCACATCGTCCAACCTACCTACAAAGGGAGAGACAAAGCTGGCGCCCGCCTTAGCTGCAATGAGGGCTTGAGCCGGTGAGAAAATAAGAGTTACATTGGTTGGAATGCCCTCAGACTCTAGCACCTGAACAGCCTTCATGCCCTCTGGGGTCATAGGAATCTTTACCACCACATTGTCCCCAAGCTCCGCAAGCATCCTACCCTCCCTTATCATACCCTCCGCATCCCTTGAGACCGTCTCAAGGCTAACAGGTCCGTCCACCAATTGGAGTATTTCCTTAGCTACCTCCAAGAAGGGTCTTCCTGTCTTGGCTATTAGAGTTGGGTTTGTCGTTACACCATCAAGTATCCCCCATTCGAGAGCCTGTTTTATCTCATCCACCATGCCAGTATCAAGAAAAAACTGCATAGCTTACACCTCCTGAAGTATTCTCTGGTGTCTTACTACACCAACAAATACCTTTCTAATTATACCATCCTTAACCACAAGGGTGGTAGGCGTTGCCATAATACCAAGGTCCTTTGCCTTCTGAAAGCCCTCTGGCTTTGACACATCAAGTTCCAGAACTACCACACTCTCTCTTAGTTTTTCCACCTCAGGCTTCATAATTTTGCAGGCTCCACACCTTTCAGAGTAAAAGTAAACCACCCCATCCTTTATAAAATCAAGCCTTTTACCTTGCATCTTCTTGCTCCTTAAAGCGGCATAGATTCTTAAAAGTGCTATAAACCCAAAGAAGAGAACCAGAAAAAGGGCTATCAGTTTTAAAAAGTTTTCCATGGTTAACTCCTCGCAAAGGACTTTATACCAAGGGCTTGTCTGAGGCTTCTAAGCTCTTGATTTGTCATGTCCCTCCACTGACCAGGCTTTAGGTTTCCCAGCTTTATGGGTCCAATGGCAACCCTCTTTAACCTTAGCACCTTGTGTCCAAAGCTGGAGACAAACCTTTTCACTATGTGTTTTCTGCCCTCGTGGAAGACTACCTCTATAAGGCTCATATCCTTCATATGTTTTACAAGCCTTACACTGTCAGGCTTTGCCGGACCATCCTCAAGCACTGCACCCCTTTTCATAGCATCAAGGGTCTCTCCCTTTACTATTCCAGAAACCCAAACCAAGTAGGTTTTAGGAAGTTTATGCCTTGGGTGCATTATCCGGTGGGCAAGTTCTCCGTCGTTGGTAAGTATAAGAAGTCCCTCCGCATTATAGTCAAGCCTTCCCGCAGGATATACCCTCTCGGAGATGTCCTTTATAAGTTCTTCTATAGTCCTTTTGCCCTCCTTGGTTCCTCCAAGGGAGGTAAGATAACAACAGGGCTTATACAGGATTATGTATCTATAGCTTGCTGGTCTTACTTCTCTTCCGTCCACCTCCACCACATCCCTATGCGGGTCCACCCTCCAACCAAGCTCCTTTACCACAAGACCGTTAACCTTTACCCTTCCTTGGAGTATAAGCTCATCCGCCTTCCTTCTTGAAGCAACTCCGCACATGGAAAGGTATTTGTTTAACCTTACCAATAACGTTCCTCTTTCCATGGGTCTCCCCTCATATTGTATCCCCTCTGCTCCCAAAAGCCAGGGACATCTTCTTGTAAAAGCTCTATACCCCAGACATACTTGGCACTCTTCCATGCGTATAGCTTTGGAACCACAAGCCTAAGGGGGTAGCCGTGTCTTAGTGGTATGGGTTTCCCATACATCTTGTATGCCAGTATGCTGTCTTCTTCGTAGAGATATTCAAGAGGTAGATTAGTGGTATATCCCTCAAGGCAGTGAACCATGACATATTTGGCTTGGGGCTTTGGCTTTGCAAGGTTGAGTATATAAGAGGTCTGCACACCCTCCCAGCTTATCTCCTTTACGCTCCAGCGAGTCACACAATGAAAGTCCGCTACAAGCTCCACAGAGGGCAGG
>JAXSPD010000095.1:0-3701 GCA_037926845.1 Candidatus Pampinifervens yunnanense
CTTCAAAAGGCTGAGTGGTTTGAGGTAGAAGAAAAAGATAGGCAAGCTCCTAATGTTGGGGAGATGTTCAAGTGATAGATTGGAAGGCTATAGAGAGGGAGAGGAAGAGGCTTAGAAGGCTTTCTATTTTTTATGGTTTTTTGGCTGGTTTGTTTAAGGCTTTTGTTGAAATGTATTCTTTTTTCTTTTGGGTTTTTGTTTTCTTGCCTCTTCTTGCAAAAATTTTTTTAAAAAAGAATACTTGGGCTTGGTATTGGTATCTGATTTTTGTATTTGTTTTTTTGTTTCAAGGGTTTCTTTATGTGATTTTTTCTGCTGTGGAAGAAGATATTTACAAGTGGTGGCGGGCATATTATTTTAGACATGCCTTACTTCCTTTCATTAAAAGCAATTTACCAGACTTTAGGTATAAGTATCGCAAGTTTTTTAGCAGAGATGAGTTTTTAGCTTCTTATCTTTTTCATGATAGTCCTTTTCCAGAGGTTTACACAGGCAGGGACTATCTAAAGGGTTCTTACAAGGGCAAACCTTTGGAGTGTTCTTGGGTTAGTTGTGGCTATTACGATACTGATGAGGATGGCAATAGTGTTTATGTGGACATTTTTAGAGGACTTATTCTAAAGCTAAACTTCCACAAATCCTTAGATGGGGCTGTGCTTTTGTATTCTGATGGTCCTTTTTCTTTAAAGGGCTTTAACAGATACCGTTTAGACAGTGAGGAGTTTAACAGAAGCTTCCATGTTTACTCAGATAGTGAGTTTAATGCTTTTTATGTTTTAGACCATGCTTTTATGGAAAGACTTGTGAAGTTCAAAAAGGCTTATCCTAAGGTAAGGTTCTCCTTTGTCAAAAACACTCTCTACATTGCTCTGCCAGACTTTTATCTTTTCTACATACCTTCCATAGACCAGTCTGTTTTGAAGATTGAAAAGGAATACAAACAAAACCTTTCCCTTTTCTTTTCCTTACTTGATGCTCTGGAGATTGAGAGATTAAAAGCCATAAAGCGTTCTTGAAGCTTCGTAAACAGTTATGAAGATGCTTTATTCAAGGTTACCAGACTTAGAACGCAGACAGGAAAATTTTTATCCATCAACCTAAAGCGTTATAATTTTAATACCATGATAGACTGGCTTGTTAAAAAGCTACTTGGCACCAAAAGCGAGAGAGAAGTCAAGAGGCTAAGAAAGGTGGTCCAAAGGATAACACAAAAGGAAAGAGAACTTGACCAACTTTCAAACAAAGAGATAAGGCTTATGGCACAAGACCTAAGACAGAAGATACTTCAGGATGAAGAGCTAAAGCAGAAAATAATAAAAGGCGGAATAACTCCAGAGGTGGAGCTCGCCTTTGCTCTTGTAAGGGAAGCAGGCAAAAGGGCTCTTGGGCTTAGGTTCTTTGATGTTCAGCTCATAGGCGGGCTTGTGCTTCACGAGGGCAAGATTGCGGAGATGAAAACAGGCGAGGGTAAAACCTTAGTGGCTACTTCTGCCACAGTGGTCAACGCCATGACTGGGGAAGGAGTTCATGTGGTCACCGTCAACGACTACCTTGCCAGAAGGGACGCTCAATGGATGGGTGGGCTATATCTTTTTCTTGGTCTTGATGTGGGTGTTATAAACTCTGACTATAGCTCCTACAGGGTGGAGTGGGCAGACCCAGAGCTGGCACAGAGGGCTATAGAGGAAGACTGGAGGGTTTGGCAAAAGGGCTATTTTGAAGAGACTTTGTCATCGGACTTAATAAACGTTCAAGCAAAAAAGGCTTTCTATACTAAGCTAACGCCTTGCACCAGAAGACAAGCCTACGAGTGCAGTATAACCTATGGCACTAACAACGAGTTTGGCTTTGACTACCTAAGGGATAACATGGCTTTCTCCCTTGAGGAGATAGTGCAGGTAAAGGGGCACAACTTTGCCATAGTGGACGAGGTGGACTCTATCCTTATAGACGAAGCAAGAACGCCCCTTATAATCTCTGGTCCTGCAGAGATGGACACCTCCATATACTACAAGGCGGACGAGGTGGTAAGAAGGCTCGTAAGGGACGAGGACTTTGTCGTGGATGAGAAGAACCGAACTGTCCAGCTCACAGAGCAGGGCATAAGGAAGGTGGAGGAACTCCTTGGTGTGGAAAACCTATACGATATAAGGAATATAGACCTCCTCCATGCGGTAAACCAAGCCCTCAGAGCCCACACCCTCTTTAAAAGGGATGTGCATTACATAATAAGAGACAACGAGGTTCTTATAGTGGATGAGTTCACTGGAAGGGTGCTTCCGGGTAGGCGTTGGAGCGACGGTCTTCATCAGGCTATAGAGGTAAAAGAGGGCGTTCCCATACAGCAGGAAAACCAAACCCTTGCCACTATAACTTTCCAGAACTATTTTAAGCTCTACAGAAAGCTCTCGGGCATGACAGGAACTGCTGAGACAGAAGCCCTTGAGTTCAAGGAGATATACGGTCTTGAGGTAGTAGTAGTCCCAACCCACAGACCTATGAGAAGAAAAGACCACCCGGACCTCGTCTACAAAACAAAGGGAGAAAAGTGGCAGGCGGTGGTAGACCTTATCAAACAAGAGCATGCGAAGGGAAGACCCATACTGGTGGGAACTGTCTCCATAGAGGATTCGGAGCATCTTTCAAGGCTTTTGCAGAAGGAGAAGATACCTCACAACGTGCTAAACGCCAAACAACATGAAAAGGAGGCAGAAATAATAGCTCAGGCGGGAAGGCTTGGTTCGGTCACCATATCCACCAACATGGCGGGAAGAGGAACGGACATACTTCTTGGAGGAAACCCAGAGTTTTTAGCAAAGGAGATGTTAAGGGCAAAAGGCAAAGCCCCAGAGGAAGCCACAGAAGAGGAATGGAAACAAGCCTTAGAGAAGGCATATAGAATAACAGAAGAAGAGAAGAAAAAGGTGGTGGATCTGGGCGGTCTTTTGGTTATAGGCACAGAAAGACACGAATCTCGGAGGATAGACAACCAGCTCAGAGGTAGGGCAGGAAGGCAGGGAGACCCTGGCGAATCCCGCTTTGTGCTATCTTTGGAAGATGACCTCATGAGAATATTCGGAGGCGACAGAGTAAAGAAGCTTATGGAAATACTCAAGATTCCCGAGGGAGAGCCCATAGAGAGCGGTATGGTCACAAAGGCAATACAAAACGCCCAGAAGAGGGTGGAAGCCCAGAACTTCCAGATAAGAAAGAGGCTACTTGAGTATGACATGGTGATGAACACCCAGAGGCTCACCGTTTATGCCATAAGGAGAGACCTTCTTGAGTCTAAAGGGATTGAGGAATACCTGCAAGAGTTTGTCTACGACCTTGTAGCCCAAAGGGTGGAAGAGCTCATAAAGGAAGAAGAGCCGGAGCTTTGGGAGCTTGAACCCCTAAGGGATTACCTAAAAGAGCTTACAGGCAGGGACATAGACATACCCAGCGCAAGGGACAAGGAAGAGCTTATAGAAAAACTCTCCCAAAGGGTACTTGAATCCCTCTTTCAGAGGAAAGAAGAGCTCGGAGAAGAAGTTTTCAGAGAGCTTGCAAAAATTCTCATGCTTTCAAACCTTGACCACCTGTGGAGAGAGCATCTGCATACCATGGACAGGCTAAGAGAGAGCATATACCTGAGGGGCTATGCCTCCAAAGACCCATTGGTAGAATACAAAAAGGAATCCTTCTACCTATTTGAGGAT
>JAXSPD010000096.1:0-3482 GCA_037926845.1 Candidatus Pampinifervens yunnanense
TGGCTAGAAAAGTATATAAGAAACAACGTAGATAGACACCATGGCTGATGTACTAGATGTAGTGCTATCGTTGCTTGGCGCAGGATTTGCGGTTATCGTAGCGGCTTACATTGTGTCTCTCTTGTTGCATAAAAGAATGATTGACGGCGTACAAACTACCATTGCCTCCACGCTTCAATCGACAGTATCACTCATTTCTACAAGCGTATACTATGGCGCATATGAAAGGAGTGAAGTGCTACGTACTATTGCTAGCATCATAGGTATTGACCAGGTCAGAGACACAGCCCTCACATTCCAGCAACAGAGATTACAAAACGCGCCTTACAGCGTAGAGGTGCATCCGTCACAAGTGCAATCCACTACACCGCCTAAACAATGAAAAAGAAAGACTGTTCTAAAGCTTTAGAGGAGGCCTTAAAACAAATCAAAAAAAGATAGTATTTTTTCCGCCGCGGGGAATTCCCGCGGCTCTCTCACCTTTACGACTCTGATATCGTCGTAGTCGTACTTACCATAGATGCGGATAACAAGGAAAGGCATGCCATACTTCTGATACCTAAGTCTAGCCAGCTTAATCTGCCCCGTGTCTCCTATCTCTTTGTGAAGTTTATAAAATCGCCTTAAGCATTGCCAAAACGTCTTACATAAAGCATCCATGTAGTAGTGATAACCCTTACTAGTTCTAGTTATTAGCCATGCCTCTCTAATACTATATAGCTTGGGCTTGTCACTATCGATATACCACGTCCACCCCCAGTCTCTAAGCCGATTAGTAATGCCCACAGCAGGTTGTCTGTAGTGTCTAAAGAAGTATAAGAAAATGGCAGGATTTCCGTCTACGAATATTGCTTTACCGTCCATATCTTTCCCTCTCCATACGACGTGCCTCCCTGGCTAATTCTACAACTTCTTCACTGCCCGTCAACCTAGCCAGCTCATACAACCAATGTCTTACCGCAACAATAGATAAGCCCGTCTCTCTTTGTATTGCCTCTATTAACTGCCTGCCAGAAAGGCCTTCCTCGAGGCCTCTTACATATGCCTCTGCCATACGCCTGCTACTTTCTTCTCTAAACCACAAATGGCCGCGGCGCCCCTCTTCTATCCGCCTCTCTGTCTCACGCCACACCCACTGTCCCGTCGTTGCGGCTGCCTCTTCTCTGATTTGTTCTCTTATCATGTCGTATACTCTTTCCCCACGTGGCGTCCTTCTGCCAAATTTTTCGTATAGTTCTAACTCAGAAAAAAGCTCACGAAAACACTCAGGAGTTGTACAATCCTTTCCCCACTGTACAAACTTTTCAACGATAACTTTAGTCTTTTTTCCCATGACACCACTGTTCTAGCTTCTCTTTCTTTACGCATAGGGTGAACGGCTTGTCTTTGAGGAAAACTATGTGACCAGCAAATATTACCATCATTGTGGTTAGAACTTCTGCTTTCCAAAAGGATGGGAATGGAAACATCCGCGTTTTCAAACATACAACTTTTCCTCTTTGCTCTTTTACATTTCTACATATGATTTTTCTAGCAATGTTATAGATGCCCTCCTCACGGTATTTTCTCTTCATAACTTTGTGATATAGCTAGTCTTGAATAGGCGTAACGACGTTGTTCTATTTTCGCTTTGTACGACAACGATTAAGCGTTCCGTATCGATATCAACAACACGGCCTCTTATGATTTTGCGTGCGACACCCACTTCTATCAAGTCTCCGACACATAAAACAATTTTGCCCCATTCTACACACTTTTCTTTTTCATCCATGAAGAAGAAGAAAAAAAGAGGTATTTAAATTATACCACCAAGACCTTCCGCAACAAAAAGCGGCTAGGATAAATGATTTCGCTTTCATTTATAATAACGACATAACCTCTCCTACTTTTTTCGATTCTGATGGACTTCACCTCAACATCGCCCCAGAAGACCCTCTTCCCTTGTTCAATAGCCTTCTGTATTTCCTCAATTTTCTTTTGCAACACCACGTCAACTCCTATCATACCACCTCTGCTGGCAGTCTCTTTGTCTGAGGCAGTTCTTTCTGTAGTTCTTCGACTAATTCGTACACTTTGTCTCCCATCACCTTCAGCACAATATATACATCTACGAATTTAAAGAGCGGAAATATGGTATACCTATTTTTGCTCTCATTCGCCACAACTATACATGGATATACTACACCTTTCTGCTGATTCCAGCATGCCCCTGCATAAATCTTATACATTTCGCCTTGGCGTGCAAATTCTGCTATCAATTTGATTTTAGCCTCGTTTCTTTCCATCCACTTTTTTACTTCTTCTATTATTTCTTGTTTATCCATGTGAAAGAAGAAAAAGAGGAATTTAAATACTTAGCGGCCCTTACACCTTATCTTGTATTTGCCCTTGTTTTTTTCGTAGTCTACTCCTAGGTGCTCAAGACATGCGTCAATCACCACGCTAATCCACGAGTGTAAGTGTCCTGTGTTTCTGTCTGGCTCTATTCCCAGAATTTTCATAACCGTCTTTGTTCTAATGGTGCGCAAATGTGTAAAACGACAATTTGCCAGCTCCTTAACAATACGACAAATCCGTTGGCTTGATACGTGTATAATACGGCCGTCGGGCAAAGTAATCGACTTAGTGACATTAAGCACATCACTGTCAGGTAGGCACCATATCGTGTAACCTAACGACCTTCTGAATTTAAGAAAGCCTAGTCTGCCAACACCCCAGATAATCATTTCCGTTGGCCGATATTCCCCAAAGATTTCAACGGCTTGTTCCAACGTAATACAACCACCGACTTCTAAGGCCTCGAAAAACTTTTCAAACTTTTCGCGCAACTCCTGTAGCTTTTTGCTAGTCATTTCTATGCTCTTTGCATATTACCTTAGTGACAACAAAATACGCTTCATGCCCACGTGCACCGGACCTAACTAGTATTTCTTCTACGGCATGTTCAGGCCTGCTGGCACGTTTCGGCTTAAATATAATTGCGAATGGGTCTGGGACTCCTGCCTTTATTATTACGCCCAGAGCAATGTAGAAGTTGTCAGGTAGCACGGCCTCACCACGTGTGAGAGGCACCACGTCGTGATTGGCACAGATATTAAGTTCAGACAACCAGAAATGCACTTGATTTGCAATACGATCCTCCGCCATAAGTATTTCAGACAGAGTTTTCAAATCGATACGCCTATTCATATTCTGCAACACAGTCAGCTTCAGCCGCCTTACACGCCTCTCTTATAATCCAATAGAACTTGTTCTTATTTACGCTATTTTGGTTTGTGTTCATGTCAGAAGAAGAAAGAAGAAGTATTTAAACATTCCATCCTCGAGCCCAGCCGTTCATCACACGTCTGCGCGGCCGAGGCTCATCATCCTCGCGTCAGCAGTTGCTGTTGCACATCTCGCCGCTGTTCGTGTGTGTGTGTGTCTTCCACACTACACATACTACACATTATGGGGATATAATATATGATTATATCAGTGTG
>JAXSPD010000097.1:0-3273 GCA_037926845.1 Candidatus Pampinifervens yunnanense
CCTTCCTTTAGGTATACGAAGCCAAGACCTCCATTTACATCTGGTCTGCCCGCCACACCCTGGCCCATGGCAAGACCAAAACGTTCCACGTAGGGGTTTTTGAGAAGAATGGCTTCTATTTCTCTTGTCTTCTTTTCTGTGTATTCAAAGGAAGAGCCTATGGGGGTTTCAAACCTCACTATGAAAGCCCCCTCGTCGGTAAGGGGGAAAAACTCCTTCTTGGTGGCTTTAAGAAACAGAAAGCCAATATAAACTGTGGCTATAGAGAAGAGAAGTACCACCAACTTGTGGTCTAAAGACCACCTTAGGACTCTATCAAAAAACAGCTCAAACTTTTCATAAGCTCTCATGAATACATTTTCCTGAGTTTGGGTTATGAGCCTTGCACCCGCCATGGGAGTAAAGCTTATGGCTACTATGTAAGAGACTCCTATGGCTACCGCAAGGGTCAGGGCAAAGCTCCCAAAGAAGCTACCTATAACACCTTTTAAAAATATTATGGGCAGAAAAACTATTACTAGAGATGTGGTAGAGGCAAGGAGGGCAAATACTACTATGCGCGTGCCGACTTCTGCGGCTTCAAGAGGTGCAAGTCCCATCTCTCTCCTTCTGTATATGCTCTCTATGACTACTATGGCATCGTCTATAACTATACCTACCGCCACCGCAAGGGCAAGGAGGGTAAAGGTGTTGAGAGAGTTTCCCGTGTAGTAAAGGAAAATTATGGCACTGAGCAGTGTAACCGGTATGGCAAACACCGGTATGAGCGTGAGCCTGAGACTTCCAAGAAATACAAAAACCACAAGCGCGGTTAGAAGGCTACCTATTATGATTTCTTCCACTGCAGCATGAGCACCATCTTTGGGAAAGACACTGGCGTCAAAGGTAATGTCCATGCGCATGCCCGGAGGAAGCTCCCTGTTTAGCTCAGCCATCCTTGCCTTTACCGCATCCGCCACCTCAACGGTGTTAAAGCCAGACTGCTTGTAGACTATCAGGGCTACGGACTGCTCTCCTTTGAACCTCGCTATCCCCCTCTTTTCGTCCTCTGTAAACTCCACAAAACCCACATCCCTGAGTCTGAGGTTTCCCTTTAGATAAGTATTTTCCAGCTCTTTGGGGTCTTTGACTTTACCGTAGAGCCTTATGATATACTCCTTGTCCTTGCCGTAGATGGTGCCTGTGGGTACCTCCAGATGATTCTTAGAGACTGCGTTTAAAACATCCACGGGAGTAATACCATAAGAGTAGAGCCTTTCGGGATAGAGCCTCACCCACAGCACATTGTCCCTAAAGCCCCCAAGTCCCACATCGCCTACGCCGTTTACCTTCTGAAACTCTCTCTTTATAACTTTGTCCGCGTAGTAGGCAAGGGTCTGATAATCCACGCTCTTAGAGTGCAGATGTATAGCCAGAATGGGAAAAGAGCCTGTGTCCACCTTTCTTACCACAGGAGGGTCCACACCTACAGGCATGCGTCTGTATGCCCTCTGGACTGCGTCTCTCACCTCCTGAGCTCCCACATCTATGTTCTTGTCCAGGGTAAAAACTATAGTCACCCGGGAGAGTCCTGCATAGCTCTGGGAGACTATGGCATCTATACCGCTGATGGTGGACACCTCGTCCTCTATGTATCTGGTAACATTTGTATCCACCACATCTGGGTTGGCTCCTTGATAGGTAGTGTTTACGGTAACTATGGGAAAGTCCACATTGGGAAGCCTGTCAACGGGCATCTTAGTGTAGGTATAGAGTCCCAAAAGCACAAAAGAGAGCATGAACATGATGGTGGTCACAGGTCTGTGTATAAAGAACTTGTACATGGCTTATATTATATCTGACTGACTGGTCAATATGCTATAATTATGAGTATGATAAGATGCCTTGCTCTTATATCGCTTTTGGTGCTTCTGAGCTGTCAGAAAAAGGAGAGCCCTCCGCCTGCTCCAGAAGCTGTGCAGATAAGCGTCTATACGGTAAAGCCCGAGAGTGTGGAGGTGTTCTACACTGCCAACGGCTACTTTGAAGCCATAAAGGATGTGGTGCTAAGACCAGAGGTGAGTGGCAGAGTTCTGGAGCTTCTCACCGACGAGGGACAGTTTGCAAGACAGGGACAGCCCCTTCTGAAGATAGACCCCTCGGACTATGAGAACACCCTCAGACAGCTGGAGGCAAACCTTATGCAGGCAAGAGCAAACTACGAAAACCAGAGAGCCATATACGAAAGGAGGAAGTTCCTCTATGAGCAGAACCTGATAGCAAGGGAAGACTTTGAAAACGCAAAAACACAGCTAAAGGTTTACCAAGACCAAGTTTCTGCCATTGAGGCACAGCTAAGAAACGCAAGGCTCCAGCTTTCAAGAACAACCCTGAGAGCTCCCTTCTCGGGATACATAGCCCAGAAGTTTGTGAATGTAGGAGACTACATAACCCCTCAATCCCAAACCTTTCGTCTGGTTACCCTTGACCCCATAAAGGTGGTTTTTGAAGCTCCCCAAGAGCTCCAACCCAAGCTAAAGCTCGGCTCTTTGGTCTACCTGCAGGTGGAAGGTGCGGGAAACTACGAGGGCAGGATAAACTTCGTATCACCAACAGCAAACGCCAGCAGGATGCTAACCATCAAGGCTTTGGTGAAAAATCCCAAAGGAGAGTTAAAGCCTAACATGTACGCACAGGTGCGCGTGCCTATATCCTCCACTGAAGCCTTCAAGATTCCCGAAACCGCGCTGGTGCTTATAGGCAACCAGAAGGCTGTCTGGAAAGTGGTGGGTGATAAGGTCTTTCCTGTAAAGGTGGACATAGTAAAACAGGGAGATGGATATGTTTATGCGAAGGCTGACCTCCAAGAGGGAGATGCTATAGCGGTAGAGAACGCATATCTTCTTAATCAAACCAGCAGGGTGAAGGTAAGATGAGATGCTTTATGGTAATACTTTTGTTGGTACTGTCTGTTAGCTGGTCTATGACCTTAGAAGAAGCCATAAATGTAGCTCTGAAAAATAACACACAGGTTAAACTCTCCGAGCTGGACCTCAAAAGGGTAGAAGAGGACATAAGAAAGGCAAGGGCGGGTATACTTCCTCAGGTTAGCCTTTCTTACTCTTACACTAAGCTGGATAAATCTTTAGCTTTTGGCTTCACACCTACGGAAAGGCAGTCTTATGTTTTTGGAGTCAATCAGAGTATCTTTGATAAGGCTGTTTTTGACGCCATAAAACTGTCTAAGCTGGCAAAGGATCTTCAGGCATATATATTGGAAGATGTCAAAAGAAC
>JAXSPD010000098.1:0-3134 GCA_037926845.1 Candidatus Pampinifervens yunnanense
TTTTTGAGGATTTTTGCCTTTTTTAAGTTTTGAGAAAAGGCTTTTAAGGATTGCTTTTGCCTGCTGTAAAGCACAACCAAGGTATCTCTTGCTTAGCCAGGTTTTATATGGGTAGCTTTTAACATGTTTATAGGAAGGTAGTGTTTTAGTTTCATAACCTACATCTACAAAGTATTGACAAGCCTTTTGATATTCCTGCCATAGGTTTTCAAGAAAGTTTAACTTTCCTGTGTTTGAAAAATCCAGAGAGAAGAGCAGACTTCTTTTGATGCTACTTTGCATAGCGGGTTAAAATTTTAATGTCAACCTCTATAAGTGTCAAGAGGTCTTTATGTTTCTAAATTTCTATATACATCTATAAATTTCTATACTTTCAGTGATTAGTTTCTAATACGATTTTTCTTTGGCGGAGAAGGCTTACATAAGCATAATGGAGACCGCCCTGCCTCTTTTCAGGGCGGTGGTTAGGAAAATAAGGGAGGAGTGCCGAAAAGAGGATTAGAGCCTTATGACTGTCTTTTTCCTCTCCATATAGCCCTTTCTTAGTCTGTAGCCTTCTTCTGGATAAAGACCGTAGAAGAGGTTCTGCACATGGTTGCCCTCCACAAAGAAGCACCACCTTTCAAGAAAACTACCCACCACAAGGCTGGCAAAGGTTATCTTGTAGAAGTTGTAGTTGTAGTTGCCGGTTATCCATGAGTAAAGTATGAGAAAGAGAGGGACAACAAAGGTAAGTATGTAAGCCACCGGTAGCACCGACCCAAGGAGGTCTTTGCCCTTTTTGTAGTAGAACTCCTCCGTGCAGTAATTGTTTGTGGTGGTGCCCGTATCCAGCACCCTTATGGGTCTGTTGTGAGGCAGGTTGAGGGCTTCGTTTATGGTGGGTCTTGAGATAAGAAACTGTCTTATGTTAAAGGCTATCCTAAAGGCAAGACCCAGAGAGACAAAGAGGAAGGTAAGGAAAAGGTAGGTGGGGATGAATTCAGGTCTGTAAAAGTAAGTCAAAGACAGGAAGGCAGAGGAGCCAAGCATGAGATACATGTTAAGGTAATAAAGCACCGTCAGAGAGGTGTTCCACTCAAGCACAAACTTGTTGCTGGCGTATATCATGGCGGTGGAGAAGGCAGAGAGCCAGCCAAGCACAAAGGTTAGCACGCCAAGGCTGTGTTGCAAAAAGGGAGAGGCGTTAAAGTAGTAGGAGAGCCCATACAAAAAGAGGACAAAGCCGTAAGCACCGCTGAAGACCGCCTCACGGGAGAGCCAGGAGGTGTGGAAACGTTTTATGGCTTTCCAAGCTCTAAGTTTGTGCCCAAGGTGAAAACTGGCGCCTATGGCGCCCAGCCCTATAAGCACAAGGGATATAAGGAGAGATATGATTACCGCATCCCTTGGCATGGCTGTGTTCTTGCCAAAGAGGGTGAGAAACTCCATAAAGTAGGTGAAGGTAAAGAGCCCTATGGAAACTCCAGCGGTCAGGAAAAACCATATAAGGGATATGGGTGGATGCATGCCTCAACCTCCTACATGATGTCTTCTTAAAACCTCTAAGAAAAGAGGGTTATCGTGCTTTAGAATATGTTCGTCCACATGAACCTTGGTCTCTGTGCGTGGAAGGTAGTGGTTGCCGGGGTTCGTGCCCATGTCGGAGAAAAGCACAAAGCCGTTGCGTTCCTTTATGACCTTGTAGACTTCGCTGTTGGGGTCTTCTATATCTCCGAAGAACCTTGCTCTTGCAGGGCATGTTAGCACGCAGGCAGGCTTTCTATGCTCAGGTGGTAGGGATTCGTCGTATATGCGGTCTATGCAGAGGGTGCATTTTTTCATAACCTTGTCCGCTTCGTCAAACTCTCTGCAACCGTAGGGACAAGACCAAGAGCAGAGCTTACAGCCAATGCAATCGTCGTAGTTGACTAGCACTATGCCGTCCTGCTCCCTCTTGTAGCTGGCACCGGTAGGGCATACGGGCACACAGGGTGCATCCTGACAGTGCAGGCAGGACTTGGGAAGATGAAAAACCTGCGTGTTGGGAAACTCGCCCATCTCGTAGGTCATAATGCGGTTATACCACACACCCTGTGGCTCCTTGCCGTAGGGGTCAAAGTCCGACAGAGGACCAAAGGCTGCCTGCGTGTTCCACTCTTTGCAGTTCGTGGCGCAGGCATGACAGCCAACGCAAGTGTTTAGGTCTATCACAAGAGCAAACTGTGCCATATCTATACCTCCTCAAAAACTTCTTCTAAGCCTAACTCCAAGTTTAAAACTTCAGACTTTACCCTGCCCCTTCCCATAGCCCTTGAGGTTAGTTTAAAGCCCTCCTCTGAGTTTGTGTATACCTCAAAGCTTTTCTCCATAGGGTCCACAAGCCAGTATTCTCTAACGCCAGCCCTCTCGTAGACCTTTTTCTTGACCTTAAGGTCGTAGTAAGCGGTAGAGGGTGAGAGTATCTCCACCACCACATCGGGTGGTCCGTAAACGCCCTTTCTGGTTATCTTTGCTCTTGAACCTTTGAGCACTACCATTATGTCTGGCTGGTAGGCGTTTTCTTCGTCAAGGTAGAGGTCTACGGGAGCAAATATTACCTCACCCTTTCCTGCCTCTTCAAGTATACGGTAAAGCCTTACGAATATCCTCTTAGAACTTCTAAAATGCTCAAAGCCGGGCGCTGGGCTCATAACAAGCTCTCCTTCAACAAGCTGGTATGGACTGCCTTCTGGCAACGCCTCATAGTCTGCTACAGTCTTCTTTTCAAGGGTCTTCATGGCTCTATACCCTCAAAAACCTCTTCAAGAGAAAGCTCCAAAGAAAGCACCTCAGACCTCACCACACCCTTACCCTTTGCCTTGCTTACGAGTTTAAAGCCTTCTTCTGTATTAAGATATACCTCAAAAGTTCTCCTAAGAGGGTCTACAAGCCAATACTCTCTCACTCCAGACCTTTCATAAACATCCTTCTTTTGAGTCAAGTCATAATAAGCGGTAGAGGGTGAGAGTATCTCCACCACCACATCGGGAGGTCCGTAAACGCCCTTTCTGGTTATCTTTGCCTTTGAGCCCTTGAGAATTACCACTATGTCAGGTTGATAGGCGTTTTCCAAGTCCAAGTATACATCAAGGGGTGAATACAAGACAACGCCC
>JAXSPD010000099.1:0-2949 GCA_037926845.1 Candidatus Pampinifervens yunnanense
TTATCTCCTTTATAAAATCCCTGTCCATCAAGATCTCTTTACCACCTCTATGTAGGCTCCCGTGCGTGTGTCCACCTTTACTATGTCCCCCTCCTTTACGAAGAAGGGCACTTGCACCACTGCACCGGTTTCTAATTTGGCGGGCTTTGAACCGCCAGCGGCGGTATCTCCCTTAAAGGCAGGCTCTGTTTCCACCACCGCAAGCTCTACTTGTTTGGGAAGTTCAATGCCTATGGGTTGTCCCTTGTAGAAAAAGACCACCACCGTCATACCCTCTTTGAGGAACTTGGTTTCTTCCCTTATGCTATCTGCGGGCACTGGTATCATCTCATAGGTAGTTTGACTTACAAAGTAGTAGTAGTCTCCGTCAGAGTAGGAATACTCCGCAAAGACCTGCTCAAAGTCCGCAAGCTCAATGGCATCAGAGGACTTGTAGGTAATCTCAATAACATTACCCGTCTGCATATTCTTAGCCTTTATCCTTACGAAGGCTTGACCTTTACCGGGCTTTACGTGTTCGTAGTCAAGCACCCTATGGGGCATACCATTATGCTCAATAAACATATCCCTTTGCACGCTGTTTATGTCAATCTTCACTCCCATGGTATATGATTTTAGCACACTCTATAGTGTTTACATATCTTCACATAGTCGCAGTGCAGGCAGTATTCTGGGCTTTCTGGTGTAAAGCTTTCAGAAACTATGCCTCTTATCACTTCCTGCACCCGCCTTGAGTAATCCTCTAACTCCCCTTGTTCAAAGGAAAACTCTATATCCTTGCTCTCCTCGTCCAAGTAGGCAACACATGCAGAGGAAACCCTTTTGCCCATACCTTCAAGGGCTATACAGTAGAGGGCAAGCTGGAATTTGGAATACTCAGGCGTGGTGACTTCATCCGAAGTCTTGTATTCTACCACTCTCACCTTACCCTCTTCCTCTTGCACAAGGTCCGCCCTTCCGTTGAGAAGGACCCTCACGCCCTTGTCTTCTGCTTCCAAAGCAAGCCTGAATTCGTGAGTGGAGGAGCTTTTGAGCTTCTCAAAGTCCTTCAGAACGCGCCTATATAAGACCTTTTTTGCCTTCTCAGTAAGCCTATGTAGGTTGTCTTTGGATATGTAAGGCATATGAAAATTCTTTTCCACCACTTGATTTACAACTTCTTGCAACTTGTCTTGTGTTATGCCTTCTGTCTTTAACCTTTCTGAAATTAGGCGTAGGCAATAATGAAGCGACTTGCCATAAGAAAGCATATCGTTTATCTGTGCCTTATATCTATAGTGCTGTCTAAACATGAAAAGAGTAGGGCATTTATGGTAGTCCATCAGCTCGCTTACGGTGAAGGAAGTTTCTGCATGCTTTGAGCTGTTTGCTATAGGTTCAAGTTGCAGGTTTTCTCTCCAATCCATCTGAGTGTAATAACCCTTTATGTTCTCTATAAACCTGCTTGGATTTTTGCCGTAGCTTGAAAGCACCAAATAATCCTTCGCCCTTGTAATAGCAACATAGAAAAGCCTCCTCTCATCCTCAAGCTCCCCCTCATACCTATCCGCATCAAAAAGTTCCCTAGGTATCTGCCAGTCTTGTTCCCTGTCTACCTTACTGCTTGGAAATGCTCCTTCAATTAAAGAGGGCAAGAAAACCACAGACCACTCCAAGCCTTTGGACTGATGCACCGTTGCTATGCTTACCGCATCCACTTCTGCGTAGCTTTCTGGCTTTATCTCTTCGTAGTTTTTCATCGCATAAGAGTTAAGATAAAAGAAAAAGTTTCCAAGGTTAGAAGCCAATCCATTCCAGCCTCCGGATAACCTATGGACGCTTTCAAAGTCTAAAAGGAGTTCACTAAAGCGACCCAGACTTGCCATGATAATGCTATGCTTTTTGTAGTCCAGCTCTTTAACGCCAAGCAAATCCAAAAGCTCATGGTAGGCATCCAAAAAGCCGGCGTATTTATTCTTACTTATATAATCCTTCCATTTGCGTATATGTTCCTCTAAAACTTCCAAACCTGTAGCCTCTTTCCAAAGTCTGATACCTTCTTGCAAAATCTCATCACCTTCGAGATATCTTCTATCAATACGAATATATCCGCCCTCATACAGCCAAGAAAAGAAACATCTGAGTGCCATAGCTTCCTTTCTTTCAAAAAGTCCCGTGCTTCCCAAAACCACATAAGGTATTTCCCTTTTCTCCAGCTCCTCTATAAGAGGTTGTGCCATACTCATTACACTTCTGTATAGCACCGCCATATCTGAGTAGTTAAAACCAAGAGTTTTCAGATGCTCTATTTGCTTGGCTATCCACTCCGCTTCCTTCACTTTATCCTGAAAGTGTAGGTAATACACAGCACCTTTCTCTTTTCTAACTGGTCGCATAGGCTCGTTTATGGTTTTTTCAAAAGACTTACTAAAACCATTGGCACATTCTACGATAACTGGCACACTTCTGCGGTTTTCTGCCACCCTTATGTCCTTGGCTTGAAAATGTGATAAAAAGCGTTCAAAACATTCTGCGTCCGACCCTCTCCATTGATATATGGTTTGTCTTGGGTCGCCCACCACAAAAACCGCACCTTGTCTTCCAAGTATCTTTACAAGCTCCTCCTGAGCCGGGTTTACATCCTGAAACTCATCCACGATAATGTGCTTTAGATTGCCCACCATGCAGGACTCCTTTAGCCTTTCAAGAGCCACATAAACCACTCTGGAAAAGGTCAAAAGTCTGTATTTTTCAAGAAGCTCTTCATACTTTACCAGCTTTTGGTAAAAGTCCGGAGCCTGACTTTCAAGAGCTTTTCTATCTACAAGACTGTCGTATACTACATTTACGGATTTTAGAAATTTATCACAGTTTGATGGATAGTTCTCCATTTCTATGCCCAAGTCCCAGCCATGTTTAAGGACAAAGGCAAACTCTTGCTTGTCATTAAGCAGGTGGTATTCTCCCATC
>JAXSPD010000100.1:0-2870 GCA_037926845.1 Candidatus Pampinifervens yunnanense
CCATACTAAAGGCAAAGCTAAAGGATGAGCTTACAAAAGAGCTTGCCACAAAGGCGGACATCGCTGAGGTAAAGGCAGAGATAGAAAGGGTCAGGGCAGAGGTCAAGGTGCTTGAGGCAAAGTTTGGTGCGGAGTTCAAGCTAGTGAGGATTTGGCTACTTATTCTTACCCTGCTTGTGGCGGTATTTAACAGGGATGCTTTGGGATTAATTTTAGAAATAGTGAAACTCTTGAAGTAAGGAGGTTTAACATGGCTATGCTCAATTCAAACGGCTTTGTTTTGACAACGGTGGACGAGCTTCTCAGCTGGGGAAGGCGGAACGCCCTTTGGCCTCTAACTATTGGGCTTGCCTGCTGTGCTATAGAGATGATGCATGCGGCAGCTTCTAGGTTTGACCTGGATAGGCTTGGGGTTATCTTTAGGGCTTCGCCAAGGCAGGCAGACCTACTTATAGTGGCTGGCACGGTGGTCAATAAGGTGGCACCCATGCTAAAGCTACTCTGGGAGCAGATGCCAGACCCCAAGTGGTGCATAACCATGGGAGGCTGTGCATCTGCCGGTGGTCCTTTTCCTACCTACTCAACCCTTCAAGGCATGGATAGGATAATACCCGTTGATGTATACATTCCTGGTTGCCCACCACACCCACAAGGCTTACTCTATGGAATACTGCAACTGCAGAAGAAGATAAAGGAAAAGGGTGTGAAAAAATACGACAGAGCCTTTGAAGAGTTCAAAAGGGACATAGAGCGTCAGGGACTTGTTCCAAGAGAAATAACCGTATGAGGTGAGACATGCCCTGGATGAACAAGGCGGTAGCGGACAGAGTCAAGTTTGAGTTCAAGCATGTGGATGTAGAGTTCACAAAGCACACCACAAACCTGCATGTAAAACAGGAGAATTTGCTGGAACTTCTGAGACATTTGAAGGAGAAGGAGGGCTACAAGCTCTTTGTGGACCACACCTGCATAGACTTTCCTGACAAAAGGGAGAGGTTTCAGGGTATATACATCCTCTATAACCCAGACACCAACGAAAGGGTTATTGTAAAAACATGGGCAAAGGATGGAAAACTGCCCTCCCTTGAAAGGCTTTGGCCCTGTGCCCGTTGGGCAGAGAGAGAAGCTTACGATATGTTCGGTGTGGTCTACGAGGGGCATGAAAACCTCAGAAGGATGTTCATGTGGGAGGGCTACCCTTACCATCCTCTCAGAAAGGACTTTCCTATGGAGGGCATTCCAGAGGTGGAGCTTCCATCCCTTACGGAGCTGTATGCGGGCAGGACAGAGCCTCCAAGCCACGACTACGAACTTATGCACACAAGGGTGGCAACCCTTGAGGACCTTGAAAGGACAGAAAAGGCAAGGCTTCAAAAGAAGGCACAGCTGGTGCTAAACTGGGGACCTTTGCATCCGGGCACCCACGGCACCATATGGTTTCTCTTTGACCTTGACGGCGAGAGGGTAGTCCAGTCGGATGTGATACTGGGACAGCTTCATAGGGGCATGGAGAAGATAGCGGAGAACCTCTACTATTTTCAGTTTCTACCCTACACAGACCGAATGGATTATATATCTGCCATATGCAACGAGCTTTCCTATGTGACCGCAGTGGAGAAGCTCCTTGGAGTGGAGGTGCCAGAGAAGGCAAGGTATATAAGGACCATGTTTGCAGAGCTCCAAAGGATAAACTCGCACCTTTTGTGGCTTGGCACGGGTGCTTTGGACCTTGGGGCTTTGACGGTTTTCTTGTATGCCTTTCGGGAGAGAGAGAAGATAATGGACATCATAGAGGGCAATGCGGGCTTTAGGCTCACCTCTGCCTTTTTGAGGATTGGGGGTGTTCACTACGACCTTGCGGAGGGCACCTTGGATGTGGTCAAAGCCTTCATAAAGGACTTTCCAAGTAGGCTAAAGGAATACCACAACCTTCTTACAAGAAATCGTATATGGCTAAGGAGGACAAAGGATATAGGTGTTATAAGCAGGGAGGATGTGTTTAACTACGGGCTCACTGGTCCTGTAGCCAGAGGCTCAGGAGTGCCCTACGACATAAGAAGGCTTGAGCCCTATGCTGCCTACGATGAGGTGGACTTTGACATTCCAGTGGGTGAGGTGGGTGATGTCTACGACCGCTATCTGGTGCGTATGGAGGAGATGGTCCAAAGCCTAAGGATAATAGAGCAGTGCGTAGCAAAGCTGGAAAAACTGCCCAAGTCCGCACACTATGTAAACAAGGAGCATCCGGCGGTAATGGCACCCAAGGAAGAGGTCTTTATGGACCTTGAGGATATGGTGAAAAACTTCCGCATAGTGGTGCACGGAGAGTCCGCACCGCCGGGAGAGGTATACTCCAGCGGGGAAAATCCCAGGGGTGAGCTTGGCTTTTACATATACTCAACGGGTGGCTCAAAGCCCTACAGGCTCAGAATAAGGTCAGGAGCCCTGTATAACCTTTCTATCTTTCCAAAGCTCATCCAGGACGGCACCATAGCGGACGCCATTGCCCTTCTTGGAAGCCTTGACCCAGTGGTAGGAGAGACAGACCGGTGATGATAAAGGAGTGCCTTACCCTTGAGCTTTTGCCAAAGGATGGCAGGTATGAAGTGGTGGAGGGGAGGCTTATAGAGATGTCTCCGGCGGGCGGATGGCATGCCCTTGTGGTGGCTGAGCTGTCTTCAAGACTTAGAGCTAAGCTGAGGTATTTGGGCTATGTTTTTGCAGGCGAGCTGGGGCTTGTTATCAAAAGAGAGCCTCTCACTTTAAGAGCTTCTGATATAGCCTTTTACTCAAGGGAGAGGCTGAGAGAAGTTCCAAGGGGCTTTTTGCAGGAGCCTCCAGACCTTGTGGTGGAAGTTATCGCAGAAGAG